>JACZYS010000092.1 GCA_022570975.1 Candidatus Zixiibacteriota bacterium
AAACCAATTCCAAAATTATCTAAATACAATTCATCACCTTTTCCTATCTTTTCAAGCATTATAGTCAGACCTTCTTCTAGAACACATCTAAGAACAATTGTAGTTGAGCGATAAAGTCGAGCTTTGAATGCTTTTTGAGATTCATGTAATAATTGTTGAAGATGTTTTGGTTGTTGGGCAATTAAACCAGGATCAAATAATATGTCTTTTTGTTCTAATTCAGTAGTTTCCACATAATCACTATCTGTACCAGCTACTTCTGAAACATATATTCCTGGACTTGGAGTATAGTAATTAAATTCATCAATTTTCATATCTCCCCTATTCAGATAAATCGATGCATAATTGGGTACAAACCCCACATCAATTAGCATCTCTTTGTTGTTAACTGGATGCTTTTTTCTGTGTTCATGTCCTTTGTTATTAGCAATGATTGCTAAAGAAAGCTCATTTAATTCGGTTTGAGTCTGATCTACATCTAGATTAATTTGAAATTGGGTACTATCTAGGACGCAATTTTTGATATTAGCATCAAACAGTGGAAGATAAAGATTACATCTATTTGAAGTCATAGAATGGTGCTCATAGTTAGTTTTCCAAAAATAATTTATGGTTTCTATTCCATCTCGTAAAGGAACTTTATAATCAAGAAACTCAATTTCTTTTTTCATAACTCCAGCTACAGCTTGATGTATTGCATAATCAACAAAAAATGCAGGTCGTGATACTCCGTGATGATCTTCTGCAACTTGTCTTCCAAAAAAATACAATTCTCTACTTGGAAAGTTTCCTGCAAAGCAAAGTTTGTAGTTTCCAAATTTAAACAATAGATCATCTGTTAGTTCAATTTTGTTGTTCAGCATCTTGATATTTCCAACATAAACTTTGTCTAGATAATTCAGAAATTGATAGAATTCTTCTATAGATAGTGAAAAATCTTCTAGAGCAAAATTATTTTTTTTAATTAGGTCTATTGCGTTAACAGGAGATGAAACTGCCTGTACATCAAAGCCTTCCTTGGAAAGCATGATCTGCATGAAGTTACACATTGATTCTTCATCATCGATAACTAATATCTTAGCTGACATTTTTGGTATCCATAAAACGGTTTATTTTGTTTCTATATATTTCGGCTGAAATGGCAATGATTCAAGAAGATAGGGTCAATATGCTCAGAGTTTGAACAACTGATTGACCGATGATGTTATAAACTCTATATTGGCTCTTGAATCTGAAAAAATAGATGCAAATTATTGATTGGACTAAGTTAAAATGGAAAAATATTCTCACAAAGAACGAATTCAGATGATATTAGGCGGAGAAACACCAGACCGATATGCGGCCTCTTTCTGGCGACATTTCTTTCATATGGAACATAATGCCGAAGGATTAGCCGAGGCCATGCTTTATTTCCAAAAAGAATATGACTGGGATTTTATGAAAATCAATCCCAGAGCGGATTTTCATGTTGAAGACTGGGGATTGAAACAGGAATGGTCTCATAATGAATTTGAAAAACATAAAAAATCCAATTTCCCTATTACTTCACCGAATGACTGGCTGAAGATTAAACCTCTTGATTTTAAAGCTCCTGTCTTATCTGAACTTCTTACCGCGGTCTCTTTAATCAAGAAAAAATCTGACCCGGAGCTTCCGCTCTTGATGACAATTTTTACTCCCCTGGCCGTTGCCGGGAGACTTGTTGAAGATGACAATCTTTTGTCCGACCATATTAAGAATCATCCGGCAAAAGTAAAAGCTGCCCTGCAGGCTATAACAGAAACATACAAAAGCTATGTTGCAGAATTGAGAAATGCCGGTGCCGATGGCCTCTTTTATGCCACCACCCAGTGGGCTTCATCAAATTTGCTGAGTTGGGAAGATTACAAAGTCTTTGGTATCCCATACGATTTGGAAGTTGTAAAAGCCGCCGGGGATGACGCCTTAAACTTGTTTCATGTTTGCTCTTCTAATAATTTTTTGAAAGAGCTATCTGAAATTGATTACAACGCCTCTTTTTATAACTGGGATACATCCGATGCCACCAATCTGCCGGTTGACAAAGCATCACAATATCTGAAAAATAAAGTAGTTGTTGGCGGTGTTGACCACAAAGGCTGGCTTCAGATGGGAAACCCGGAGGAAGTCGGCTACCAGATTGACAAATTAAAAGATATGACCGACAAAAGACAATTTATTATTGGTCCCGGATGCTCTATTGACCCGGCTACTCCGGCAGAGAATTTGAGAGCAGTCAGAGACAGGCTATAATGGATGATTCCAGAGTTCAGCTCATTGATAAGATTCGTGAAGTAGCAAAGCAGGCGGAAGATGTTGACCGATTGCTTAAAGACTCAATAGAATTAATTGACAATTTTTCAGACGGTTATGACTGGACCGGCTATTATCTGATGAAGGGTGATATCCTGGAAGTGGGACCATATGTCGGTGAAGAAACACCTCATACAAAAATTGAGCTAAATCAAGGGATTTGCGGCGCTGCCGCAAGCCAGAAACAGACGGTTATTGTTAGCGATGTTAATGCTGACCCCAGATTTCTGGCCTGCTCCATAACCACAAAATCTGAGATTGTCGTGCCCTTGATGGATGGTGATATATGTCTTGGTGAAATTGATATCGACTCAAATCAGCCCAATTTTTTCAGAGAAGATGACAGAATAATGTTGGAGGAGATTGCAGAATTAATTGTCAGGAGCTTAAAAGACTTAAGCTCCTGACATTGTCTTTTTAATATACTAACGGATTTCAAATTTGAATAAGCCGGAACAAACAACACAACTTTTGATATCTAATATTATAGACCTCATAATATACTCTAATAAATCTCCAAAAATATTTGAATACTTTTACCGCTTCTCTCGTATATATAGAAAGAGACTGATATTGACAAGCTATTGCGATAAATTTCGTGATTTGGCAAAGTGTTGAAATTGAAGAGTTTAAAATGGATATTTGGAGAATAAGGAAGAGGTTATGTTTACTGGAGTATTGTTGTTGTTGTTGGGCTTGCTGATGTTACTTGAACGAACCGGTTTTATAGTCGGTGATGTCTGGGATTTGTTTATTCCAATTGCCCTGATTGCCCTGGGAACATCTTTTATATTCAGACGTAAAAAAAATAGCTGCTGCTAAAATCTTATTTTCTTCTCTCTTCAAGCTCCATCAGGACGCCATTTGCAGATTGAGGGTGGATGAATGCAATCTTGTTTCCATCGGCACCTATCCTCGGGGTTTTATCAATTAAGACAACTCCCTGCTTTTGAAGTTCGGCAAGTTTAGCTTCTATATCATCGACATAGATACAAATGTGATGAAGGCCCTCTCCCCTCTTTCTGATAAAGTGAGCGATGGGTGAGTCATCGGTTGTTGCTTCCAAGAGTTCTATCCTTGCCGTTTGAACCTCAGATGCGTGACTTTCGCCAAACATAGCAACTTTTACTTTATGCTCAGGAATATTTTCAATTTTTGGGGAGTTATCTCCGGTCAGCAAAGAAAAATTTTCTATGGCACTCTGTAAATCCTCAACGGCAATTCCAAGGTGGGAGATGAGAGGCATAATCGAATTATCTGAATATTCTGTCATTGGCTTTAACCCTCATCGGCAGCTGCAGCTGAGTCTGCCTCTCTAATAATTCTTTCATATTCAAGCTGGTGGGGATATGAAGATGAGGTTGGTTTTTTCCAGACATCCCCCTGCTTAAATAATTTTAGTTTATCGGCGTGATAGCTGTTTTTACCGGTAGGGGAATCAAAGACCCAATCAATGCTGACTATGACTGATTCAGGATAAAACTTGCAGCCTTTTACTTCCACGTGATTGATTGAGTCCATTACGGCATATTGTATTTCACCTCTTTTCAGGTAGTCATCAAAACTATATTCATCAAGAAAATATTCAAACTCCAAATTATACAATCCGGTTTTGTCTCCATACCTGAGTCTGATTAGTGCCTCGTTTAACAGATCCTGAATATCCAGTTCTTCTTCGTTGAGGTTATATGGATTAGCAATAGCAATTTCTTCTTTAGGTTTCTGGGTCATTTTCTTGTTATCGGTCTCATCCGATGAGCAGCCATAACAATAAACAGACAAAACTGACATTGCAAATAGAGAAAATAAAAGACTAGTTAACTTCATTATACTCACCCCAAATTTTTCTCAAGCAGTTAGAAATTTCTCCAACGGTTGCATAGCATTCTACGCAGGTCAAAACAGAAGGAACAATATTTTTATTCTCTGTGGCTGTCTTTGTAAGCTCCTTAAGAGATTTTTCTACCAGGTTGTTATCTCTTTCCTTTTTAAGTTTTTCAACAGAAGCAATTTGTTCTTTTTCCAAATTGGGGTCAACTTTTAAAACTGCTGTGGCCGATAATTGTTCAGATTTAAACTGATTGACTCCGACTATTATATTTTCTTTGCTTTCAACTTTTTTCTGGAAATCATAAGCGGCTTTGGTTATTTGGCTGTGGAAATAACCGTTTTCAATACAGATGACAGAGCCTCCGTTGGATTCAATCTCTTCTATAATTTCCATCGCTTTTATCTCTATCTGCTCAGTCAGATATTCAAGGTAGTATGAGCCGGCCAGAGGGTCAACGGTGTTAGCCGTGCCAGATTCAAAAGCAAGTATTTGCTGGGTTCTCAAGGCAATTTCCGCCGCTTTTTCTGTGGGCAAGCCAAGTGCTTCGTCAAAAGAATTGGTGTGAAGGGACTGAGTTCCGCCCAAAATTGCAGAGAGGGCCTGAACCGTTGTCCTGACAATATTGTTTTCCGGTTGCTGAGCGGTTAAGGTGGATCCTCCGGTTTGGGTATGGAACCTGAGAAGCATTGATTTTTCATTTTTGGCTTTAAATTTTTCTTTTGCAATTTTTGCCCAAATTTTTCTGGCTGCACGAAATTTGGCTACCTCTTCAAATAAGTCATTGTGAGCCGCAAAGAAAAATGATAAGCGGGGGGCAAAATCATCAAACTTCATTTTGGCCTCTAAAGCCGCCCGGCAATAGGCAATGGCATTAGAAATTGTAAAAGCAATTTCCTGAACGGCAGTTGCACCGGCCTCTCTTATATGGTAACCGGATATTGAGATTGGATTGAATCGAGGCAGGTTGGTGGAAACGTATTCAATAATATCAGTGATGATTTTCATCGAAGGTTTGGGTGGGTAAATATAAGTACCACGAGCGATAAATTCTTTAAGGATATCATTTTGGACAGTACCGGAGAGCATTTCCGGTTGAACCTTTTGTTTTTTCCCTACGGCTATATATAAGGCCAGAAGAATAACTGCCGTTGAGTTTATGGTCATGGAGGTGGAGACCTTATCAAGCGGAATTCCATCAAAGAGTGTTTCCATATCTTTTAACGAATCTATAGCAACTCCGGTTCTGCCAACCTCCCCTTTTGCCATAGGATGGTTTGAGTCATAACCAATCTGGGTGGCCAGATCAAAGGCAACCGAAAGACCTGTCTGCCCCTTGCTTAAGAGATATTTGAAACGTTGGTTTGTTTCTGATGCCGTACCAAAACCGGCGTATTGCCTCATCGTCCAGAGACGGTCAACATACATGTCGGAATAGATACCCCTCGTAAACGGAAACTGACCCGGTTTTTCGTTGGCAATATTGCTAATTGTCGTTGATGCATCGGCAACCGTTGGTAAAGAAATACCTGATGATGTTTTTCTGCTTTTCTTTTCCACTTATTCAAACTCCAGGAGTTTATCCCCTTTGTCAACTGACTTGCCCGATTCTACTGCAATTGATTTAATGGTGGCATCGCTTGGTGCTTTGATGACATTTTCCATTTTCATGGCTTCAATAATTAAAAGCGGATCCCCTTTTTTGACAATGTCACCTGCTTTTATTTTTAAGTCCAAAACCATTCCGGGCATTGTTGCTTTGAGTTGTTTATCGATTGATGGTTTATTTGAGATGCCCATTGCTTTTTGAAGCTGGGCCAGTTTGTAATCTTCAACAGTTCCGTTGATTTCATGACCTGACAGAAATAGATTACTTTTTGAGTTGTATCCGTTACTGCGAATTTCGACTTCGTTGGGTGCATTATCATAAAGCATCAAAAAGCGGTTGATACCAAGCTGGCTGGAGATGACCGTATGATTGCTGCCATTGACGGTGACCTCAAAGATACCGTTTTCTTCATTGAGCCATACGTCAAACTCTTTGTCTTCTATGGTAACTAAAAATCTTGGCATAAGATTAACGGTCTCTTGTTTGGTTAAGACGATTCATTCTGTAAGCTATCTGCCAGTTGCGCTGTTTTGATATGGAATTATTTTTTTCAGGTATTCTTGTTTTTTGTCTATTAAGATAAAAGTTTATGGCCATGGCAACAGCAGCTTTTTCTGCAAGGGGTATGGTTAGGGGAGAGAAGTTATTGTCAGGGTATTCTGAAGAAAGAAAATCTGTAGAGAGTTCAGCGCTGGCAAATTTGTCGTTCTCCAAAATAGAGCGGTGAAAACCTATGGTTGTTGTAACTCCGGATATTCTAAATTCTTCCAGAGCTCTTTTTGATCTTGAGATTGCTTCCTCTCTGGTTTTTCCCCAGACAATCACTTTGGCGATTAAAGAGTCATAATAAACGGGGATTTCTGAGAAAATCAAGACTCCGGAATCAATTCTTACGCCGGGTCCCGACGGCGGACGATAGTTTTTCAATTTACCGATTGAAGGAATAAAATTATTCTCCGGGTCTTCGGCGCAGATTCTAAATTCAATAGCGTGACCATTGAATTCAATGTCGCTTTGCTTAAACGACAATTTATTCCCCTGAGCAATATTTATCTGTTCTTTCACCAAATCCAGACCGGTGACCATCTCGGTTACCGGATGCTCCACCTGAAGACGGGTGTTGACTTCCAGAAAATAAAAATCACCGTTTTGATTGACAATAAACTCAACCGTTCCTGCCCCGGTGTAGTTGGCTTGCCTGGCTATTTTTATGGCCGCATCTGTCATTTTGGCGCGAAGAATGTCATCAACAAACGTCGACGGGGTTTCTTCAATAAGTTTCTGATGCCGCCTCTGGATTGAACATTCCCTTTCTCCCAGATGAACTACATTGCCGTGGGAGTCAGCCAGTATTTGAATTTCAATATGGCGCGGTTTTTCAATATATTTTTCCAGATAGATACGCTCATCCCCAAAAGCTGTTTTTGCTTCACTTGAGGCGCGGGCGATTGCCTCCTTTAGTTCGCTCGAAGAATTTACGACCCTCATCCCTTTGCCTCCGCCTCCGGCGATTGCTTTTATTAAAACAGGGTAACCAATTTCATCTGATGACTTGCTGATAAAGTTTGCATCTTTATTTTCAATTTCAAGTCCGGGTATTACCGGAAGGGATGCCTCGGTTGCTGTCTGCCTTGCCCGGATTTTATCACCCAAGAGCGAAATTGTTTCCGGAGTTGGTCCAATAAAAATAATATTATTCTCATGGCAGGTTCGGGCAAACTGCGCATTTTCGGCAAGGAAACCATAGCCGGGATGAATGGCATCGGCAGAGCTGGATTTTGCGACTTCAATAATTTTTTTTTGATTCAAATAACTTTCACTTGAGGGGGCGTTGCCAATAAGATAAGATTCATCGGCCAGTCTCACGTGGTGAGCTGTTTTGTCGGCCTCTGAAAAAACAGCAACCGACTTGATGCCCATTTCTTTACAGGTGCGGATAATACGAACCGCAATTTCGCACCGGTTTGCTATCAATGTCTTCTTAATTGGTTTTGCTTTGTTATCCATATTAGATAATGTAGCTAAATCAAATCTCTTAGGTCTCAAAAATTTAGAGACAAATTTCTTGCTAAGTATTGTTCGATTCTCTTGCTCGCAAGTTCAACATACTCTTTCTCAGAATCGTACCCGACAAAATTTCTTTTAGTTTTTAAAGCTGCAAGTGCTGTTTGTCCGCTTCCCATAAATGGGTCTAAAACGACATCTCCTTTGAAAGAATATAATTGCATTAGTCTCATAGGAAGATCAATTGGGAAAGGAGCAGGGTGACCTATCTTTCTTGCAGAAACCGCATTAAAATTCCATATACTCTTAGTATATTCTAGGAATTCGTCGCGAGATATTGTATTAGTTTTATTCTCCTTTTTTCTTGAATAACTATCTTTGGAGAATATTAGAATATATTCATGTGTGTCCCTCAATGTAGGATTTGAAGCTGAGAGCCAACTCCCCCAAGCTGTAGATGGGCTTGAGCTAGACCCTTTGCACCAGATAATTTCTCCTCTCATCAAGTAACCGAGTTCTAACATGTCTTTTATTATATATGAATGCAAGGGAATATAAGGCTTTCTACCTAAGTTGGCTACATTTATGCAAATTCTTCCGCCCGGTGCTAATACTCTATATGACTCATTCCAAATCCTTTTTAGGAATGACAAATACTCTTCAAGAGAGTAATCTTTGTCGTATTCTTTTCCGACGTTATATGGAGGAGAAGTAATTAGCAAATGAATTGAATTATCTGTAAGCTCTTCCATGTTCTCAGAGGACTTACAGTATATTTTGTTCAAAACGGTTTTTGGCACCTCATTTTCAATTATGCATATCGAATTCTCTCCGTTCACAGCACTATAAAGATTAGATTTATAGAAGGGTCTAGAATCGTGACTAATCCTTCCACTTGTCCCAAACTTACTCGTTATTGTCCCCTTCTTAAAAGATTTCTGAGAGTTTTTCCTAGTACTTGTCTTGCTCAATTTTTCCATCGCTATTTTTCTTTCCAATAATCAAGCCATCTTTGATAAGGATCATAATCAATATTGCTCTTAGTCCAACAAATGTCTATCACTTTTGTTCTTTTGTCAATTGTCAACAATTCCATACCTTTTTTGCTTATTTCTATACCTCTTGGATTAGTGCCTTGCTTAGGTAACTTTATGTAATTCTTTATTCCTAATTTCTCAACCACATCTTGTTGGACTTTTGCAGGTATGTAATAAAAACCACCATTGCTTCCCCAATTAATCCATACCAGAATCATTCCATATTTTGGCTGATAAGTATTTACGAATTCCTCTACCTTTTTCCAATCGACCGTCCAGATCAGTTTAACTCCCCCAATTGATGTACCAGAAATGGTCTTGATTGATAGTAATTCATCAAATACTTCAACATCTACTTCTTTTTCAGTTATAGAAAATTTGGTGTTAACATTTACATCACCGAATTTATAAATAAACAATGAAATAACAATTGATTCCCTAACAGACCCGACCTGCATTCCGATTTTACCATCGCGCGA
>JACZYS010000093.1:0-4960 GCA_022570975.1 Candidatus Zixiibacteriota bacterium
GGACTTGCTTATATCCTCAACACCGAAAACGAGATAAAATCTCCTGTTAAGAAATTCCTTGGCGACAGAATAACGGAAGAAATGCTCGCTTCTGCTAAGGCAGAAAAAGGTGATGCCCTTTTTATGATATCTGATAAACCTGTTAAGACCGAAGAAATTCTGGGGCAGCTCAGACTGCATTTGGGCAAAAAGAACAACTTAATTGACAAAAAAGTCTGGAAATTTATGTGGGTGACAGAATTTCCTTTGTTCTACTATGACGAAGAAAACAATTCCTTTGATGCCATGCATAACATTGTCTCTCATCCGTTGGAAGAGGATGTTTGGCTAATAGATGAAGGTGCAAACTCTGATATTCTTTATTCCAGCCGGGAACACCCATGGAGAAAAGCTCACGCCGCGCAATATGATCTGGTCATAAACGGCTGGGAGATTGCTTCCGGCGGACAGAGAATAAACAGCAGCAAGTTACAAAAACAGATATTGAATATTTTGGGTATTGACAACGAGCGGGCTGAGCGGATGTTTGGATTTCTTCTCAAGGCGCTTGATTACGGTGCACCGCCTCATGCCGGAATTGCCTGTGGGTTTGATAGATTGGTAACCCTTATGACTGGATGTGAAACTATTCGCGATGTAATAGCTTTCCCTAAAACTGCTAACGCAGTTTCTCTAATGGACGGCTCACCTTCGGAAATTGACCAGTCACAGCTTGATGAACTTGGTATTGCAATAAAGGAATCATAAGGGA
Organism: Candidatus Zixiibacteriota bacterium; assembly: GCA_022570975.1. Taxonomy (GTDB): domain Bacteria; phylum Zixibacteria; class MSB-5A5; order GN15; family FEB-12; genus JACZYS01. The sequence goes on from JACZYS010000093.1 coordinate 752, forward strand.
CAAGAAAATATGAGCCTAGATTTCAAACAGAAAATCTCCCGGACTATTACAATTGAGGGAGTAGATCAGCGAATGCTTTTTGGGCAAAATGATGTTTTCCTCAGGCTTCTGGAGACGCATTTTGATTGCAGTTTAGTCGCTCGAGGTGAGAAGATTATTGTCGAAGGAACATTGGCTGAAGTTCAGAAAGTTTTGCGCCTTATTGGTGATTTAATCACCAGACTGAAACAGGGAGATGTATTATCTGAACAATACTTAAACTATGCTATTGGAATGGTGCAGGAAAACGGTCAGGGACCTGCCGGAGAAATCTCCACCGAAACCCTCTTAACCGGAATGCTCAAAAAACAGATTAAACCAAAAACAGTTGGACAGACAAAATATGTTGATGCTATAGATAAAAACGATATTGTCTTTGCCATAGGACCAGCGGGAACAGGCAAGACATATCTGGCAGTTGCCGTTGCTGTTGCTGAGCTGAAAGCAAAAAGAGTTTCCAGAATCGTGTTTACCAGACCGGCGGTTGAAGCCGGCGAGCAGTTAGGGTTTTTGCCCGGTGATGTAAAAGCAAAAGTTGATCCATATTTGAGACCGATATATGACTCCCTCTATGACATGATGCAGCCGGAAAAAATTAAAAAATTGATAGAGCATGGAATTATTGAAATTGCTCCTCTGGCTTTTATGAGAGGAAGAACATTGAATGAAGCCTTTGTAGTGCTGGATGAAGCCCAAAATACTACCGGCCCTCAGATGAAGATGTTCTTGACCAGACTTGGTGAAAAATCACGAGCCGTTATCACCGGAGATATTACGCAAATAGATTTGGACCGTAACCGCGAGTCAGGGCTGATAAAAGTGCAGAAAATTTTAAAAGGCATTAAAGGGATTGCTTTTGTGAAACTGACTTCTCGTGATGTCATTCGTCACCGTTTGGTTCAAGGCATTATCAATGCTTATGAAAAACATGACCGCAAAGGGCGGAAAGGATAAGGTGAAGGCAGATTTCACCATATGTTTACAATAGTTATAAAATGTAAGCGCTGGCTCAAAGGACTTTTGAAAGTCCAGTCGGCCAGTCGACAGGATAAGAAATTAACAGGCCGTGCCATAACGGTAAGAGTAGTTTACCTGGTAATTTTCTCAATCTTGGTCGGTGTTTTTTATCCCGCCGATAATCTCTTTGATCCGCTTGATATGCCAAGAACCGGTGAAATTGCCCTCCAGGATTTTACGGCACCGTTCACCATTACTCTGTTTAAGTCAGATGATGAAATTGATAAGGAAAAAGAAGATGTCAGACTTTCTGTCCCTTATGTCATTGATTCTGACACTACTGTTTTTCATACGGCATCGGGAAATATCAAGAGATTCTTAAATTCTGTTGATTCCCTCAGAAATTCAGCAGACACTCTGAGCAATTCTCAATTAGCCGAGCATGCTCTTTTTTTAGGTAAAGAATATCCTTTATTGAGTGAATCAACTTTAGTTCAGTCTCTGGTTTATGACTCACTGTACTTTTTGGGAGAAATTGTTACCGGGATTTACTTCAACTATATATATGAAATTGGTGTTTTACCAGAAGGACAGAAATTACCCAAGACCAGAAACATCAGCGTACTTATAAGAAGAGGTCTCTCAGAAAATATCTATGGAAAGACCCGCCTCTTACATCTCAATGATGCTTATTTGCTTTTGCTGGAAAAGTTAAATAAAACTGTTATGACAGATTCAATTGACGTGAATCTCTTTTATAACATTGGCAGAACATTCATGATTACCAATCTCACAATCAATATCGGAGAATACGAGGCCAGGGTGCTGAAAGGGATTTCTGCAATCTCCAATATCAAAGGGATTGTTGATCAGGGAGAGATAATTATCAGATCCGGCAGTAAAGTTAGCGAAGGACAGGAAGAAACCCTGGTTGAAATGGCCAAAATTTTAAGAGCACAGGCAGCAGATGAAGGCTGGTTAGTTACGATTCTTCCGGCTCTTGCAAAAGTAGTTCTGGTACTTTTTGCCTTTTCTCTCTTGTTTTTATTCCTGTTATATTTTAGAAGAGACATTTTTGCTTCGCTTCCTAAGATTCTAGCGATACTAATGGTCTTCGTTGTCCAGTTGCTTTTGATTTATTTAATAGATAACTGGTCGTTCTCTTCATATTTATATCCGGTTGCATTCCTCTCAATATTAATAACAATTCTCTTTGATGCGGAATTAGGTGTACTGGCAACAGTTGTTCTGGCGCTGCTTTTGGGGATTTTGAACCGTTTTGATTTTAACATTACACTAATGACTATCTCTGTCGGAATAGTGGCATCTTTTGCTTCCCGGGAAGTAAGAAAGAGAGCTCACTTCTTTAGAATTATGTTTGCTACTTCGGTTACTTATGTTCTCTACATATTTTTAGTTGAAAATATGAGAATCACACCGATGACTGAAATATTCACAGAAAGCAGCTACGGAATAATAAACGGTGTTGTCTCCTCGTTTTTGGTTATCGGTTTTTTACCTTTTGTTGAGGCCCTCTTTGGTATTACCACCGACATTACGCTGTTAGAATTATCTGATATGAACCACCCTCTGCTCAAAAGACTTGCCCTTGAATCTCCCGGAACATATCACCATACTATAATTGTCGGAAACCTTTCGGAGGCCGCTACCAAAGCAATTGAAGGGAACTCTCTTCTGGCAAGAGTGGGAACCTATTATCATGATATTGGGAAAATTGAAATCCCGGAATATTTTGTGGAAAACCAATTAGGAATTAAGTCAAAACATGAAATGCTGACGCCTTCCATGTCTGCTATCATTTTGGCATCACACGTAAAAAAGGGGAGGGTTTTGGGTGAGATGAATGATCTCCCGGATGACGTCTTGAATTTTATCGAAGAGCATCACGGCACAATGGTAATGATTTATTTTTACAATAAAGCACTGGAAGAAGGAGCAGATCCATCCTGTATAGATAAATTCAGATACCCCGGGCCAAAACCACAATCAAAGGAGACAGGAGTTGTTATGCTGGCCGATGCCGTTGAAGCGGCCAGTCGTACTCTGGAAGACCCAAAACCGGCCCGGTTAAATAACTTAATTCAGGGGATTATTGACGACCGGGTAAAATCCGGTGAACTGGATGAATGTCCGCTTACTTTGAGAGATCTGGCGAAAATTAAGGAAGCATTCACTCAAATCTTAATCGGAACATTCCACAAAAGGATTGCATATCCCAAAGAAGAACGAAAACAAAAAGTAAAATGAAAATTAATTTGATAAAAGAGACCAAAGTGAGAATTCCTGTCACTCAAATAAAAAAAATGTTTGAGATTATTTCAGAAGAGGAAACAGAGCCTGGCAGTAAGTCCACCGTCAATTTAATATTTTCCACAGCAGGGACTATAAAAAAGCTAAATAGTAAATATCGTCAGAAAGATAAAGTGACAGATGTTCTCACTTTTAATATAGATGAGATTTCCGAAGAGGATGGGATTTTCGGAGAAATATATATATCCGTTTCCACCGCAAAAGACCAGGCTGCTTCATACGGAGCATCCTTGAGCGAAGAAATACTTAGACTCTTTTGCCATGGGATGCTTCATCTGTTTGGATATGACCATATGAATAAAAAAGAAGAAAAAACTATGAAAGAAAAAGAAGAACTCTTTTTGGCAGGAATATAAATTCTGGAACAGATATTAACAGCATTATATTTACTTATAATTATTTTTGGATATGTCAGCGGGTATTACCTGTCGTTATATTCTCTGGCGGTATATATTGACCCGGATGAGATCAAAAAAATGTATCCCACTATTTCCAAAACAAAAAGAGACCTGTTGAAAAACCTCTCAGAAGATCCAAGGGCATTTACGCAGATTGCAATAATATACAAATCTTTTGTTCTTATTCTCATTTCCTTTAGTGCTGTCAAGACAGCTGAAATTTCTGCTGCCAATGTTGGTGGAAGTGAAATTGTGTTAGTCCTTACCGGGTTGTTTTTGGTTTGGCTCCTGTACATTTTTATTATTGAATATCTTCCCAGAAGAGCATCCCGGAGAACTATTGATTTGGAAGCTGCTCGTCACCTTTGGTTTGTTTCAACAGTCTATATATTCCTGCTTCCAATTTTGAAGTTATATAGAAACGCCCTGAAAAAAGTTGTTGAGCAGGATGCTGTTTCTGAAGAAGTTAAAGAAGAGATTGTAG
>JACZYS010000093.1:4970-9241 GCA_022570975.1 Candidatus Zixiibacteriota bacterium
GCGAGGAGAATAGAAAAACCGACTGACTTGAGATTGGAAAGGCGCATCCTTGATGATCTTTTTACGCTTTGTTCAAGTGAGACATCTTCCTCTGAATGTCTCCTGAAGAGACGATAGTAGAGGAAGATGAAAAGGAGATGATTGGCCAGATTTTTCAACTGGACCAGACAATTGTCAGAGAGATAATGGTCCCGAGGATAAATATAACCGGTATAGAAAAAACCAGCACCTTTAAGGAGATCAGAAAACTTGTCTTAAAAGATGGTCACTCTCGATATCCTGTCTATGATGAATCAATTGATAAAATTCTGGGTATTCTTTATGTAAAAGATCTTTTCAGCAATATGCCTGAACGGGGAGAAGAATTTATCTTAAGTTCCTACTTAAGAGAACCATATCTGGTTCCAGAATCAAAAATTATTGGTGAGCTCTTAACCGAGTTCCAAAAAGATAGGTTTCACATTGCAATTGTGATCGATGAATTTGGCGGCGTCTCAGGACTTGTAACTCTGGAAGATATTATTGAAGAGATATTTGGTGAGATTCGTGATGAGCATGATCAGGCTGAGAAGGAAGAGATATCCAGATTGTCAGATGGAACTTATCTTGTCGATGCCAACGTAATGCTTGAGAAACTTCAGTCGTTTTTTGAAACCGAATTTGAACAAGGGGAACACGAAACACTTGGTGGTTTGATTTATGATTTGGTCGGCTCGGTTCCGGAAGTAGAACAGTCAATCAAATGGAACTCGTTTGACTTAAAAATCAACAAACTGGAAGGCCAGCGAATTATTAATATTGTCCTGAAAGTAAATGCTAACTAAGAATTTCAAAGGATAAACTTGTAGTAAAAGAATAAAACCAATATTAAAGTCAAGAGCACTCCGGCGTAAAATCCAGCTTTAAAATTGTTGAGTTTATCAGAAATAAATTTCTTCTTTGGCGCAGAAATTTCTGCGTGGCAATGCTTGCAACGGCTGGCCCCAACGGCCACAATTTCTTTGCAGAGAGGGCAGAGGCTGGTTTTTGTATCAACAGTCATACTTCCATAAATAAAAACTAAGACCTATGTTTCAACAAAAAATATATTTAGATAAATCTGTTCCGAATATGCTATTTCTTGTCTTTTTGTGATTCAAATCCAATATTGCTGCTGGAATCGTTTCCCCGGTAGAGTTTTATTTCGCCATACTGTTTTTCAAATTTCTTGAGGTTGTCTTCTAAGGCCTCATGAAGCAATTTGGCGTGCATAGGAGTCATAATTATTCGGGATAAGACTTTTGCCTTTGGCATTCTGGGCATTATCCTTGCGAAATCTATAACTATCTCGGTAGGGGAATGGACAATCATCGCCAGATTGACATATACGCCTTCGGCAGCTTTTTCGTCCAGCTCAATATTTATCTGTTGTTTCATCTCCTGCATCATTTTTCCTTCTTAAAAATATTAAATCAACGCTTGTAGAATTATGTTTATTTTAATATCTTGAGGGATTAAGTCAACAGATTTCTCTGAGAGAAAGAATTAAAGGGAAATAAGATGCCGCTGAGTACAGCAAGGATAAATGAAATAGTAGACTGCATGGGGCAGTCAAGCGTCCTTATTCTGGGTGATATCATGTTGGATGAATACCAACTGGGCACAGTTAAAAGGATTTCACCGGAAGCCCCGGTCCCGGTTGTGGAGATTACTTCCAGTAATCTCCTTTTGGGCGGCTCTGCAAACGTGGCGGCAAATATCCGTGCCCTTGGTGATCGACCGATTTTAATTGGTACCGTTGGTCAGGATGACGCCTCTTTGAAACTGACAAAACTTCTGCGTGAAAAAAATATCTCGTCTGATTTTATTGTTGATGACCCCAGCCGTCAAACTACACTCAAAACCAGAATAATGGCTCATAACCAGCAGGTAGTAAGAGCCGACAGAGAAAGTACTCATGAACTCAATGATGTCATTGAAATAAAAGTTTACAAAAAATTTATGTCTGTAATTGATGATGTTGATGCTGTTTTGATTTCTGATTATGGTAAAGGAGTAATTACCAAAACCCTGCTTGAGAAAGTTATTGATGCCTGTGTTAAAAAAGGCAAGTTTATCGGAGTAGACCCAAAAGAGACACACTTCCATAATTATAGAAAAGTATCCCTCATTACTCCAAACCATGACGAAGCCGGTTTTGCGTATGGAAGAAGAATCAGAACGGAAAAAGATTTGATTGATGTTGGCGAGGGTCTGATGAAGACGCTTAAAACAAAATCGATTCTGATAACGCGAGGACCGGACGGAATGTCACTTTTCAGGGATGGGATTAAACCGGCACATATTCCTACTTTTGCCCGTAAGGTATATGACGTAACCGGTGCCGGTGATACTGTTATTGCAACTTTTGTTTCTGCCTCCTGTGCCGGTGCGGACCTGCTTGAAGCATCAATTGTGGCTAACGCCGGAGCCGGGCTTTCGGTTGCAGAAGTGGGAACAGCCACGGTTACGATTAATGAGATTAAAAGAGAATTGGAACTTAATGTTCGTGGGGGAAACTTTGTTAGGTCTCAAGCCGGAAGTGACATGTAGTTACAGTTGGCGGATAAAATTATCTGGCAGTAATTATAAATAAATAAGAAGAGATGAATCTCAAGAACTTACTTAGTAAAAGACAGGTAAAGGCCGCCTGTAAAAGATTCAGGAAAAAAAGAAAAAAAATTGTTTTCACCAACGGTGTCTTTGACATAATACATCGTGGTCATGTTGAATATCTTGCAAAAGCAAAAAAGATGGGAGATGTTCTGCTTGTCGGCCTCAATTCAGATGTCTCAGTGAAGAGACTTAAAGGAAAATTAAGACCCTTACAAAGTCAACAGGACAGAGCCGTTATCTTACTTGCCTTAGAAGCAGTTGATTACGTGGTAATTTTTGGTGAAGTTACGCCGCTGAATCTTATCAAGCTGATAGAGCCCGACGTACTGGTAAAAGGTGCCGATTATAAAATTGGCGATATTGTCGGCGCAGACTTTGTTAAGGAAAACGGCGGCATTGTCAAAAAAGTAAAACTTACTAAAGGAAAATCCACCTCAAAGATTGCCAGAAGATTATCTTGAGGTCTATTCTATATAAATGAATCAAATGAACCATAAAACTGTTGCAAAATCTTCAAAAATTCTTCTCGCTCAAGGATATCTGCCGGCGGTTGCTGAAAAATATCTTGAAGAAAAAAGATATTCCAAAGTAGTTGAAATCTGTAAAGAGGAACTTAAAGAAAACTCTGATATCACCTCGGTCAGGCTCATTTATGCCAGAGCCTTGTTTTACACCGGACAAATAGAAATTGCCCGAAAGGAGTTTTTCAAAATTCTTTCCATAGACCCGGAGAATATTGTTGCCTTAAAATATCTTGGTGATATAAAATTTGAAGAGGGGAAAGAAGAAGAAGCAATAATTGATTATAACAAGATTCTGGAAATTGACCCTCATTGTCAGGGAATAGCCTGTTTAATTTCAAGAAATGAAAAAGAAAAAGCGAGCAAAGTCAAAATGATAAGACAGCCGGAGATTCATTCCCCGGGCAATGAAGAAACCACCTTGTCGATAGACAAAATCCAATTCTATACGGAAACGATGGGTGATTTATATCAGGAGCAAGGCTTCACCCGACTGGCCGCAGAAATTTATAAAAAATTAAACGAAAAGATCAGCAGCCCCCGTCTCAGTGAAAAACTGAGTAAAGTTGAAAAAATGCTCGAAAAGGGAGAATGAGAATGTCGGCTCAACGAATAAATAAAATCAGGAAACATTTCAAACAAGAAAATTTAGACGGCATTCTTGTAACTCATCTTGACCAGATTCGTTACCTGACCGGATTCACCGGCTCGGGCGAGATGCTCAGCAAGGCACTCTGTGGCGATCGGCGCGTGCGTAAGATCAGCTTTACCGGCAGCCGCGAGGTGGGCGAGCACGTTTGCAAAGTGGCCGGGCTGAAGCGGGTCACGATGGAACTCGGCTCCAACAGCCCGATCATCGTCATGCCCGACGCCGATCTGGAGAAAGTGGCCGCGGCCACCGCGGCCACCGGTTTTACGAACGCCGGACAAGTCTGCATCTCGACCCAGCGCGTGATCGTGCTAGAGAAAGTATACGGCGATCTGATCGACGCCTTGCGTCCCAAGGTCGAGGCGATCACGTTCGGCAACCCGTTGGAGGAGAAAACGAAAATGGGCCCGATGATCCGCGAAGCGGACGCCCGCCGGGTCGAAAGCTGGGTCGACGAGGCCGTTTCG
>JACZYS010000094.1:0-3709 GCA_022570975.1 Candidatus Zixiibacteriota bacterium
GTTGCTATGCCCATGTCATTGTCATCAGGTTTTGCAATATCCTTTGGACTCTGGCGCTTCTTACCAAAAGAATATCACACACAAGAAATGATTAAGGAACTTCGCTCTACAAAGGGAAAGCGAGTTATTGAATCATTCTATATGAATATGGGTGAGTTGTTTAGCCTTATGGGTGAAGCTGATTCGGCCAATCTTTACTTTGACTCGGCCAGGATAACATTAGAAAATATCATTGATTCAGGAATAGAAGACCATAATATTTATTCCGAACTTGGATTGACCTATGCACGCCTTGGAGAATTTGATGAAGCAGAAGCGGCAGGTAAAAAGGGAGTGGAGTTGTTGCCAGTAAGCGAATGCCATTGGTGAGGACCTAACTCAGTCATGGGCATGGCTATAATTTATACTTATTCAGGAAAATATGAACAAGCACTGGACAAATTGGAATATCTTATGTCAATAGAGTTTTGGGCTACACCGACTTATCTGAGAGCCGATCCACAATTTGCTCCCCTGAGAGAGCTGCCTCGCTTTGAAAAGATTTTGAGTGAATTTGAATCTCAAGCAAGTAGCTAATCATCGATTCCAATAATCAGTAACTTAATTTAAGTCCTTGTGTCACAACATGAATAACACAAATTCATAATAAACCGGATTATTCCTGAATTCAAATGCAACCTTATAGTTAACTATAAGGTAGTATATATATACAAAGAGAATAAATTGGAATATGAACATGACCATTGGACAGCTTGCACAGGAATTGAATATTAAAACCCAGACAATACGATATTATGAAAACCAGGGGCTTTTGTCCAAACCCGAGCGGACACAGTCCAACTATAGAATCTATGACCAGAATTCGATCAAGAGGCTTACATTTATCAAACGTGCCAAGGAGATAGGTTTCAGTCTTGGCGATATAAAAACTCTGCTTGAGATGTCTGATAAGAAGGTTAACAGATGCGCCGATGTTAAAGATTTTGCCGAAACCAGACTGATCAAAATCCGTTCACGGATTGAAGATTTAAAGTCAATGGAAATGACACTTTCAGATATTATTAAACAATGTTCTCAACCCAATAAGACGGCTGAATGTCCAATTATTGAATCATTGACTGAGGGATAATAGGAAATGGATGCTAAGAAAATATCTTTCTTATCAATGATCGCCGCTTCATCGTGCTGCTTGCCTCCACTGATTCTTTTGGGTCTCACATTAATCGGGGTTACTACGACAGGATTCGCCGGAGTTTCTTCTACCTTAGGCTCTTTAAAGTGGTATATCTTTCCTTTTGCGATTGTCGGAATTGGTCTTTCATACTGGCTCTATTTCCGGGAGAAAAAAAAATGCACAACCGGTGCCTGCAAAATGGTCAACGAAAAACTGACAAAATTCATGTTGCTCTTCTCCACAATTGTTGTAACCGGCTTTTTCTCTTGGTCTGTCTATCCGTATGTTTTAGGCATTACACCTCTACCCGAACAGAGTGACAAAATTTCAACCAACTTTGCCGTGTTTGATGTCAAGGGCATGACCTGTGGTGGATGTGAGATTGCGGTTGACGGTGCTATCAATGCTACCGGTATGGTAGACAGCGTCAATTCTAGTTTTACCGAGAGCAAGGCATATGTATGGTTCAAAGGGGAAGTTAATTCAAAATTGATAACTGATGCTGTCGCATTGGTGGGTTATAAAGCAGCGGCAGTTACACCGAATCGAGGAACAGAATGAAAATAGAATTATTAATTTTCGATGGTTGCCCGAATCACGAAGCTGCCGAAAAACTTGTTCGTGCATCTATGGAAAAACTATCAATTAAAGATAATATTGCAATTATTAATGTGGTTGATAACGATGACGCTGTATCCAAACGATTTTTGGGCTCTCCATCAATCAGGATCAACGGCAAAGATATTGAAATTGAGGAAAACGAACAAACCGAGTATTCTATGCGATGTCGTGTCTATTGGATTGATGATAAACAATCGGGTGTTCCATCTGAAGAAATTCTATTGAATAAACTGAAGGAGGCCGCGCTATGAAACTTTTTGGATTACTCAGCGATTGGGGTTTGATTTTTTTAGCCTTAACGTTGGTGTTTGTTCTGTTTGTAGCAATACCTTCATCTTTTGCTCAGCAAAATTCAGATAAATTATCCAAGGTAATTGACCAACTTATTTCAGCATTCAATAACCAGAAGGCAGATTCCTACCGCAAAAATTTTAGTGAGAAAATGCAAAATAAATTTTCAATCGAAGATATTGATGAATTTCTTAAAACAAGAATGAAAAATCAAGGGGAGATTCTGTCACATAAGATTAATATGAGTCCTGACAGAAAAAGAGCTCTTGTTTTCTTGGAAATGAAAAACGCCAAATTTGATGTACATTTTCGCATCAATGAAAAAAACGAGATTGAACGGCTCATCTGGTTTCCTCATAAGCCAGATCCTACAACACTAAATTTTTCCGGACATGAAATACACGAGATACAAAATAAATATCAGCCAATAGTTGATAAATTTGTTCGGGCAATTAGGGATACCAATGCAGAAGCAATCCTATCTTTAATTGTAAAAGATGAAGATGATGACTGGACTTTGGAAGATTATAAATCATTCCTGATTCGTTTGAACAAGAAGGGGATTCAAAGAGTTGGCGAGGTTGAAGTGCTTGGCCAATCAGAAATTCTTTTTCCTATATATTTTGGAGATGCAGACAGGGGTTTTTATCTGGATTTTAACAAGGCGAATAAAATCTCTAACTTGAAAATAACAAATTACGCGACCAGTGAATCAAAAAGATTATCTTATGCATCGTTGGGAAATGACACCCTTTTAACTTCAGACTTGAAAAACTATGATCAATTGCGTGATGACTTTGCCAGTGATTCTGGCAAAGTTAGGTTTATAGCTCTCTTGTCACCTACCTGACCCGGATGTAGACGGGGGTTCTCCGTCATTCAAAAAACAATTAACGACAATCCCGGTGACAATCTGCGGATATACGTAGTCTGGATAGATATACTTCAGTCAGATGACAAATACTCGGCCAACGTTCGTTCTACAGAATATGACGATCCGCGGGTCAGCTATTATTGGGACAGGTATAAATTGACCGGAATCGAGTGGCAGGAAGTGTTAGAACTGAACAACGTTGCCTGGGATATTTATTTTCTCTACGGACCGGATGCCAGCTGGGTAAATTTGCCTGCGTATCCTGACTTTTTCATGAATCAATTAGGATTACCTGAAGATATTTCACCGTATCTTGAAGGAGACCTGCTTGCTAAAAAGATAGGCGAATTCATGAAAATTGACCGGAAATAGCAGGAAAAAATTCTTTATTCATGCAGTGAATTTTTTCGCATTAAGTTTTAACTTTATTTTATTAAAGTTGCCGGTATTTTAATAGAAAGTAAGTTTATTGTCTCGTCTTAATGATGCATAAGGAGTTGTATTGTGAATAATCTATTGAGCCTGATAAAACCGATTACATTAGTTTATGTTGTTATAGTTCTATTTTCAATCCCAACTCATGCCGCAACGGGAACAGCTCTTGGACCAATGATTTCCTTAGACACGGGGAGCGATGATATAAGTTTCGGGGTATCGGTTGAAACAAAAAGTTTTTTGTCAAACGCCAGGCTGGCTCCAAGCATAGATTTTTCCTTAGGTGATAATTCGGTAACAACTTTGAATATGGA
>JACZYS010000094.1:3720-9201 GCA_022570975.1 Candidatus Zixiibacteriota bacterium
GTACTTGATCCCTCTTCCCAATACCGGAATTAAATTTTATGGTTCGGCAGGGCCAACTTTATTATTTTCAAAAGGCGGAGTTAACAACAATGACAGCGAACTCGGATTGACTCTGTCGGCCGGTATGAAAATACCGATGAAAAATATGAAAAGATATATGATAGAGGCTCGTTTTGGATTTGGCGGTTTACCAGATACAAAAATAAGCTTTGCTTTGCTTTTTTCCATTTAGTCAATGATATTCTTAATCAAAGAATATCAAACTAATCAGTTGGGATCATTCCGATATGAGAACCAGCCTGTATCCATCCACCATCTTTGCGAATATATATATCAATAGATCTTAATGGAATGGAATGAGATTTACCGTCATCATCAGCAAAATCATACCTTGCAATGTAATAGACGACGGCTAAGTCTCCATGTATCTGAATTTCATTGTCAATAATTTCGAACCCTGTTCCTCTAAAATTTTTCAGAGAATGCTCCACCTTTTCCATGTAATCATCAATCCCTCTTTCAATTTTGGTGCTCGGTAAAAGAAAACCAACCCAATCATCGGTATGAGCTTTCTTAATTGCTTTTCTGTCTTGTTCCAGAAAAGACTTAAAAATTCTATGGATGTGGTTCAAAATTTCTTCTTCGTCTGACATATCAATTCCTTTCAGAATCAGTTTCACGTATTTTTGATTACATCAAATAATAAATGTTCAATCATTCTCCAATAACATTTTTTTCAAATATCAATTCTAATATCACTTCTTGACAATTCATTGCTCCAATCAACAAATTATATATGGTCATGCCTTCTTGGTGTTACCATCTGCAAGATTCTGAAAATTGATGGAAACAAGTTGTATCTAAATGGTTTGGATGCCATAAACAGCACCCCCATAATTGATATCAAACCGTGGGCAAAAGAGTTTGGTCCAAGAGGGAAAATCAAACAACCAGACTGGATGACTGAGATGATGAAAGAATATTGGGAATAAAAAATTTGTTTTCAATTTTTTCCCTTTAAGTTTCAACGTTTTGTCTGGTAAGTATCCAAAAGCTGAAGAAAATTAGTAGAAACAAAATTGTCATAATTAAATTTGTCGCTTACCCGGTCAAATTCCAATCTAAGTCCTTAATAGTCAACAAATAATCACATCTCTGATATTTTTCATCCTTGCCTTAATTTGACGATTACTCTATATTCATAATTATTAATTTATTCAATTTGTTCAAAGGAGTATAAATGCCCTTAGCAGAAGGAAGTAAGTTAGGACCATATGAAATTATATCTCTCACCGGTTCCGGTGGAATGGGAGAGGTTTATAAAGCCAAAGATACAAGACTTGATAGAATTGTAGCTATCAAAGTTCTCCCTCCTGAATTGACATCTAACCCGGATATCAAACTGCGCTTCGAACGAGAAGCCAAATCAATATCAAGTTTAAACCATCCCAATATTTGTATATTGTTTGATATAGGCAATCAGGATGGGGTAGAATATCTGGTCATGGAATTCCTTGAAGGTAAAACTCTTTTTGAAAGACTTCAGGAAGGACCTCTCACTAATGATGAACTGATAAAATATTCACTACAGATAGTTGATGCCTTAGATAAAGCTCACAAGCAGGGTCTTATACATAGAGATTTAAAGCCGTCGAATGTCATGCTCACCAAAGAGGGAGCCAAGCTCCTAGATTTTGGATTAGCTAAACTCCAAGCTCCTGTAACTGGCTTAGGCGGCAACTCAGACGTCACCAGAACGACCACGCCGTTAACAGAAAAGGGGTCTATAATTGGCACTCTCCAATATATGTCTCCGGAACAGTTAGAAGGAGAAGAAGCCGATTCCAGATCAGATATCTTCTCATTTGGAGCAATGCTTTATGAGATGGTGACCGGCAAAAGAGCATTTACAGGTGGCAGCAAAGCATCATTAATAGCATCAGTCTTAAAAGAACAGCCTAAGGCAGTATCTGAGATCCAACCGCTTGCGCCTCCCATGTTTGAACGCATCATCAAACAATGTCTTGCCAAAGATAAAGATGACCGCTGGCAGACCGCCGGAGATTTAAAACATGCTATCGAGTGGATAGCAGAGGGTGGTTCACAAGTAGGAATTCCAAGAACTGTTTCAAGAAAAAGAAAACTCAGAGAACGTGTAGGCATTTCATTAACTTTTGTACTTCTACTTTCAACACTGTATCTGGGCTATGAATACGCCATGAACGCCATGCAACCGCAGGAAGTTGTAAAGTCATACATCAACCCTCAGGAAGGATTCAGGTATGCAAATTATGTTGGCGGTCAGTTTGCCCTTTCTCCGGACGGAACAAAACTGGCCTATGCAGCAGTTGACACAACAGCCGGATCAAAGAGACAATTATGGATTCAGTCTCTAAATTCTCTCTCGGCCATATCTCTTCCCGGAACGGAAAACGCCCGTTTCCCCTTCTGGTCACCGGACAGCCGCTATGTAGCTTTTTTTGATGATAATAATCTGAAAAAGATTCTTGCTACCGGCGGCCCGGCATTGACGCTTTGTAAGGCTGACCAGGGAAGAGGCGGAAGCTGGAACAAAGAAGGCCTCATCTTGTTTTCACCGGAACAAGATGAAGTGATCCATAAAGTCGCTTCAGCAGGCGGTGAATCAGTTCCCATAACGGTCAAGGACACAATCTTTGACGACTATACTCACCGCTGGGTGCAGTTTATGCCCGATGGTGATCACTTCATCTTTCACGCCAGAACCGGGAGTCCAGGTGGTTCAGACAAAGATGCTACCTGTCTTTCTTCACTTTCAGAAGGAAAAGTTACCCGGCTTTTTAAGGCCAGGTCAAACGCTGTCTATGCCAACGGACATATTCTTTATAACAACGAAAATATTTTGATGTCAATCGGATTTGATGAAAATTCATTTGAATTAATAGGAGAGGCCGTTCCCCTTGCTGAAAAAGTGTCATATATCAAGCGCTGGAGCAAAGGCATTTTCACAACTTCAAATAATGGCAAACTTATTTATCGCTCCGGAGAAGTAGCCTCAGGTTCACAGCTTTATATTCAAAATCGTCAGGGGGATATATTGGATTCTGTTGGAAGTAAGGAAACTCAATATGTGCCGGCTCTCTCACCGGACGAAAAATTTGTAGCCTCAGAAATAACCGATGAAGGCAGCAGCAAAGTTGATATCTGGATTTATAATCTCCAGCGGGGCATAAAAACTCGCTTCACTTTTGACTCAACTGACCAATCTGCCTCCGTTTGGTCGCCGGATGGTTCACAAATAGCATTTGCTCACGAAAAGGAAAATGGAGGCATAGACATAGTTGTAAAAAACTCAAACGGAACCGGAAAAGAAAAAATATTATATGAGTCTGAATATGAATCCTTTCCTTTTAGTTGGTCTTCTGATGGAAGATTTATTGCATTCATGATAGATGAACCGAACTACGGAAACGATATTTGGATACTTCCTTTAGATACAACCAAAGAAGCTTATCCGTTTCTAAATACTCCCTTTCAAGAACTACTTCCTATGTTTTCTCCAGATGGTAGGTGGCTGGCATACTTTGCGAACGAATCAGGTAAAATGGAAGTATATGTGACCGCATTTCCTCAAGCTGGAAGCAAGTGGCAGGTTTCAATAAACACGGGGGTCGCCCCCCGCTGGTCTGCCGACGGCAAAGAGCTGTTTTTTGTAAACGATATAAATAATATGTTATCGGTTGCTGAAGTTGACGGGACTGGTTCATCATTTGAAGTCGGAAAAGTGACCGAGTTATTTAAACTCAATACAACTCAGGGAACAGGGTTTGATGTTTTCAAAGACGGACAAAGATTCTTGACAAACCAACTTGGGGAGACCAAAAACGAGTCACCTGTAATCTTAGTCCAAAACTGGCCGGCAGAATTAGAAGAATAATTGATTTGGAGTAAATTGGAGAAAATATGAACGAGAATTTTAAGCTATATATCCCCGGTGCAAAATCAACCAATGAAACCATGACTGTTTATGCACCATATGATAACTCAGAAATTGCTACAGTACCAGTCGCAAACGAAGCCGCCGTTGAAAAAGCGCTGGAAAACGCCCATAAAATCGCAGTCGACAGAGATCTTTGGCTGTCGGCGCCAAAAAGAATAGAAATCTTGGAGAAAACAGCCGCCATTATCAAAGAAAAAACAGACTATCTGGCCACAGAGTCGGCCCGCGAAGGAGGCAAACCTTTAATCGACTCCAAAGTAGAAGTTATCAGGGCAATTGATTCCGTCAAAATATGTATAGAGACCTTAAGAACGCAGTCCGGAAGTGAAATCCCAATGGGTTTAAATGCATCTTCCATGAATAAACTGTCAGTCACCAGAAAAGAACCGATAGGTGTTGTGGCAGCAGTCAGCGCATTCAACCACCCCGTCAATTTAATTGCCCATCAGGTTGCTCCGGCCGTAGCCTGCGGTTGTCCGGTAATCGTCAAACCTGCTGAAGACACTCCGCTGTCATGTTTTAGGTTTATAGAAATCTTATATGAAGCCGGCTTGCCGGAAGAATACTGCCAGGCGTTCGTAGTAAATGACTTAAATGTTGCCACCAAATTCGTAACAGACAGCAGGGTCAAGTTCTTTTCCTTTATTGGCTCGGCCAAAGTAGGATGGATGCTGCGCTCAAAACTCGCTCCCGGTGCGCGTTGTGCTCTAGAGCATGGGGGAGCTGCCCCGGCAATCGTTGCCGCCGATGCCGACTTAGAAAAAGCAATCCCGCAATTAATAAAAGGCGGACTGTATCATGCCGGACAGGTTTGTGTTTCGGTTCAGAGAATTTTTGCCGATAAATCAATTGCAAAATCTCTTGCGGAAAAACTGGCCAAAGAAGCCTCCAAGCTCAAAGTAGGTAACCCGGTATTGCCGGAAACAGAAATTGGACCATTGATTCGTCATGGTGAAGTAGACAGAGTAGAGCAGTGGGTGAACGAGGCCGTTGACTCAGGTGCCGAGCTATTAACCGGAGGGAAAAGGATTTCTGACTCATGTTATGAATGCACCGTTTTGTATAATCCCCCTAAAGAGAGCAAAGTTTGCCGGATGGAAATTTTTGGTCCGGTCATTGTTATCATTCCATTTGAGAATTTGGACGATGCTATCAAAAAATCGAACTCATTGGAATTTTCATTCCAGGCATCTATTTATACAAGAGATATAGATACGGCTATGAAAGCATACAAACACTTGAACGCTTCAGCTGTAATGGTCAATGAGATGACCGCTTTTAGAGTGGACTGGATGCCATTTGCGGGCCTGAATATTTCTGGTCTGGGTATTGGGGGTATTCCTTATACTATGCACGATATGCAGACAGAAAAAATGTTGGTGATTCGGTCAGAAGAATTATAAAAAGCAATTAGTATTCTTCGCTCTTAGTATGAATTATTGCAACTTCCTCATTTATTGTTTCTTCATCAACATTATGGCGATTAAGTATTGAAATAATTA
>JACZYS010000095.1 GCA_022570975.1 Candidatus Zixiibacteriota bacterium
TTTCATCTATAATCAAATCCCCGCCAAACAACGCAGTTGAAGATGCTTGGAATAATCCTGATACATTAAAGGTTGAATCAATAGTTGAAGATGCTGCGGAGACAAATCCTGTATCAAAGTACCAAGCGTTAGCCGTAGTGGATGCTGCGAGATAAGTTGTATCGCTTAAAACTTTAAGGATTACGTTAGGGTCGCTCCCACCACATCCTACGCATACTCCTGATATGGTTATGTCTTGAACGAATATACTAAGCCATTCAAGTGCAGGAGTTGTTGTCCCTAAATCATAAGTTAGGTTCGTAGAAGGAAAAATGTTTCTAAATCTATTAGATACAGGAGCACCTAATATCGGTTCACCATCTATGACTCTTCTTTCAATAGTAGTCTCTATAACAACTTCTCTAACTTCGCTAAACCATCTTCTCTCTACAAAATATCCCATAATAAGAATTGACGTTGCGAATAAGGCTAATATTAAGTACTTTATGTCAGTTGTTATCATGTTATTTATTTAAAGTGAAAGACAATTTAATCGCAGCACATCCTTTATGGCATGCTTCTAGGAAACAAAAGTATTCTCCATTTTTTATACCTTTTCCTTTTTTGACTTTAATTTTTACATCTACATTCATCCATTGGGTTGCATTAGGTTCTAAAGTAAAACTTTTGGGAATGAAATTGACCCAAGAAGAAGGAATTTTATGTTCTGGTTGAGCTTCAAAATAAGATACTCCCATTTCAAATACACCTATTTCTGTCCCTGAGTTAAATACCGGAATAACCAAACTATGTATTTCGTTTGGATGTATTGTTCCTAAATTTACATTGTATGCTGATATTGCCATAAGCGGACCGCTTCGCAAAACATTTGTTTACCAAGTCCCCAACTATATACCTAACTTGAGCCCCGGTCAGAGGGTATGGGTGCCTTTTGGGAGGCAGAAAAAATCCGGCTACTTTTTAAGAGAAGTCAAACCACCGGCCAATATTCAGATTAAGGAAATAATCTCTACCTTAGATGAGCATTCATTCATCCCAAAAGAACTCTTTGAACTGTGCCTCTGGATATCAGATTATTATTTTGCCAACGTGGCCGATGTTTTGGATTTGACCCTTCCCGCATCCTTAAGAAAAAAAAGTAAAATCAATTATTTCTGGAACACTGCCGGTGATAATCTGCTGTTAACTGATTTTAAAATTCAAGATGAATTGCTGGCCACAATCAGACCAAACAAAAAAATTACATTCAAAAACTTAAACAGGTTAAAACGACAGAACAAGCAGCTCTTAAAACAGCTGATTGAAAAAGAGATGGTATTAGAAAAATTTGAAATATCTGAACCCGAAAGCCAGCTCAAAAAATATTCAATCAACAAAGATGCAGACTGGAAAGAGTTTTTTTATGACCGGGCTTTTGAACCGGAGATTTTTTCCGGAATGAAAAGCAGAAAAGAACTTCTTGAGTCAAACTGGTCAGATTACTTAATCAGGAAAACGGTAGAGATGAACCTGCTTGAAATAAAATATATGTCTAAGTCAACTGAGATTCTTGATTTTATCTCAGCTAAAGAAAATCTTGCAAAAATTACTTTGACTGAAGAGCAACGGCGGGTGCTTGACCAACTGACCGGCAAACTATCTGATAAGTTTAACACTTTCCTGCTTCACGGTGTAACCGGTTCTGGTAAAACAATTGTTTATTGCCGGTTAATTGATGAGTTGTTAAAATCTGGAAAAACTGCTTTAGTCTTAACTCCGGAAATTGCTTTGGCCGGCACTACTCTTTCATATTTCAGGGGGATATTTAATGAGCAGGTGACTGTAATCCATTCATCAATGAGCGAGCAAGAAAAACTGTCCAGCTGGAACGGAATCAGAAAAGGAAAGTTCAAAATAGTCATTGGTCCCCGGTCTGCTCTTTTTGCACCTCTTCCTGATTTAGGTTTGATAATTGTAGATGAGGAGCATGACAGTTCCTATAAACAGGATGAGCCCTCGCCTCGCTTCCACGGCCGTGACGCTGCCATTATGCGAGCCAAAATAAACAGGATACCTCTGATTCTTGGTTCCGCCTCCCCATCGTTTGAATCATACTACAATATGAAAGAAGGCAGGTACTCTCTTCTTGAGCTTAAAAATCGCCCCGGCAATGCCGTCCTTCCAAAAGTAAATATTGTTGATATGAAAAAAGATAGGCTTGAAGGTGACCTGACATATTTTTCTTTCTCGCTTAAAAAGGGAGTTGAGAACAGAATTGAGCGGAATGAACAGACTATTTTGTACATAAATCGTCGAGGTTTTGCACCTAACTTGAAATGCAGCGATTGCGGACACGTACCGGCATGTCCCAACTGCCGGATAAAACTAACCTGGCACTCGGTTGGAAAAAAATTAAGCTGTCATTACTGTGGTTACTTTAACAAAAAATATGACCGGTGTGAAAAATGCGAAAACACCAAGTTTATTTTCCGCGGTGCCGGTACACAAAGAGTGGAAGAATCTATCCCCAGACTTTTTAAAGGAGCAACAATCAGCCGGCTGGATTCTGACACGGCCAAAGGAAGACAACAGGCCTTTGAAATTCTTGCCCAATTTGGAGAGCAAAAGACAAATCTGCTATTGGGAACACAGATGGTCACCAAAGGAGTTGATTTTCCCAATGTCACTTTGGTCGGGGTTTTATCGGCCGATATGAATTTGGACCTTCCTGATTTTAGAGCATCTGAAAAAGCTTTTTCAAAACTGCTTCAGGTGTCGGGGAGAAGCGGTCGCTCTGATAAAAAAGGGGAAGTACTCATCCAGACTTATTATCCGGAGAATAGCCTCATAACCGATGCCGCCAATCAGGATTATATTTCCTTTTACAAAAGAGAAATTGAATTAAGGAAAGAGCTAAATTATCCTCCCTTTTCCAGGTTGGTTAAATTTCTGTTCAGCAGCAATACTGAAAACGAGTTAAATAGGAGCGTTGCAGCCTTCAAAAAAAAACTAACTGAACTTTTGAAACAAGAAAAGATTTCTCACCAGATGGCGGGACCGTCTGAATGCCCGCTATACTTTCTTCGCAATCAATTTCGTAAACATTTTTTTCTGAAAACCAAACAAGTCGTAAAACTGGGGAAACTGTTGACGGAGTGGGAAAATGATAACCCCAGATTTTCTGTTTCTTCGCACGTAAAAATAGTTATTGATGTTGACCCGGTCAACATGATGTAGCCAACGATAAAATGAAATCATGGTATTCAAAATCTTCAAATAATAAAATACCTCTGAACAATATTATTTTCTATGATGGTGATTGCGCCTTTTGCAACTTCTGGGTTGGTTTCGTCTTGAGAAATATGACTTCAAGGAAATTTTATTTTTCATCACTTCATTCAGATTTTTCCAGAACATTTCTGAATGACTACGATATTGATTGTAAGGCTGTTTCTACTATTTATTTCCTTGAGAATAAAAGACTGCACATTAAATCAACGGCTGTATTAAAAATTTGCAAAGGGCTGAAATTTCCATACCGGATCATATCGTTCTTCCAATTTCTACCCAAAAAATTCAGTGATTTTATTTATGATAATGTTGCCAAAAACCGCCACATACTTATTCAGGACAAGAAGGATTGTGAGTTGTATGAAAACAAATATTCGGAATTTTTCTTGAAATAGACTAAATTCGCCAGACCGGCTCAAAATCCGGACTCAATGAAAGAGGGCACAAAATTCTACATGACTTAGATTTAACTCAAAAATCAGGATTATCGTAGATCCTCTTCAGTCCGGATCACCGAACTCTTACCTTATTTTGCATTATATTCAGCCTGAGAGCTTCTCATTTCCAGTCGTTTGTCAAATATAAAAAAGCCGATAATCCTTGACTCTAAGGGCTTTATTGCATATATTTGCCATACGGACTCTCTTGAATTGAGAACATCAGGAGAAATAAAGGAATAATTTGAATCTCATAATGCCGATCACAAGAACAAATTGACCTATCGTGAAGGTCTATGAACCTGTGACATGTTTTTCATTCTGCCTTTGTTTTCATTTTCTTGTATTTCTCCGAGACAAATATTAGGTTTTAATTTATTCGCAGAAATTGGGAGAACATAATGAAATTGAAGATTGCCGCCGTCCTTACTCTTTGCTTTGTTTCAGTACTTGCTACTCAGGTAACAGGTCAGCCTGTTATTAATGTTATCCCTGACTCACTTGATGTTTACTTGTTTACCGGCGAGATGGCCGTTGAAACTTTGACCGTTTCCAACACCGGCTCCGGCGATCTGGTATTTGACATTTCCATTGAGGAGACAAGCAGGTCTACTGCATCTGGCGCTACAAATAATACCTGGAGGTTCCTCGAAGATTTTACAACGTCCAATATCAGACCGCAGACTTTAGAAATGTCTCAACGTCTGTCTGGAGAGCACGATGAAACGCCAATCTCCCCAACCAGTGCAAGAGGAGTCAATCCGGACAGTTCCATTCTGGTCATACAGAACACTGCCGCCTGGGGAATAGATATGTACTCGTTCATATTGGACAACTTTGGAATTGCCGCAACAGTCATCAATTCCAGTCAGATTGCCTCAACCGATTTCTCTCCCTTTGACATTGTCCTGACCGTGGGGGATGAAAACTCTACTTATTATAGCAATATCTCCTCCTATCAATCGAAATTCGAGAGCTTTGTATCTGACGGCGGTGTAGTGCAATACCAGCTGGCTACCCAGGGCAACAATGTAAGCATTGTTGACGGAGTCAATATTGTGCATGGCAATCAAGAAAATGTAAACCGGGTTCTTCTGCCCGATCACCCAATTGTAGCAGGGTTAGACACTTTGTTGCAAGGTAACTCGGCCAATCACTGCTATCTTACCAATCTTCCGACGGGAACCCAGATTATTACAGTAACCAACAACACCAGCTTACCTACTACCGTAGAGTACTCATTTGGAAGCGGCTCGGTCATCGCAACTGGAATGACCTGGGAGTTCCTCTATAATTACGGTTATAATTCTGGCCCCATGCTCTATAATGCGCTGGCATATTCCCTGTCAGTGGCAAGTGTTTCATGGGTTTTGGCCAACCCCGCCTCCGGCACTGTCCCGGCTGGTTCTTCACTGGATATTGAAGTGACCTTTGATGCCACTGGCTTAAACGGCGGGGACTACTTTGCCAATATTCTTATTTCCAGCAACGATGCCAGCAAACCCGAGGACACTGTTTCTGCCCACCTCCAGGTGACCGGTGCACCCGACATGTCCGTAGTACCGGATTCTCTTGCTTATGGATCATTGTTCATCGGCGCTTCAGCCACCGATACAGTGATTGTGAAAAATATAGGTACCGACCTGTTGGTTGTAAGCGATGTTTCGTCCAATCATGCCGATTTTGTCCCGGATGTTACAAATTTCTCTTTGACTCCCGGCTCAGAAATTAAAATTGCAGTTACATTTACGCCAAGTACGGAGGCAATAATAGCCGGCCTTTTGACCATTACCAGCAATGACCCCGACATGCCGGTGGAAACGGTTGTTCTTGAAGGTCAGGGTCTCGTTCCTCCGATTATCACAGTTTCACCGGATTCGATGGATGTTAATTTATTTTCCGGTGAGACGGTTGTTGAAACTTTGACAGTTTCCAATACCGGCTACAGTGACCTAAATTTCGACCTTCGGGTCGAAAATACCGGTGCCCGTTCTGCAACAGCTCGTTCTTTAGGAGTTTCTAGAGATTTGGAAGCAGTGCCCCTTGCTGAATTGTCTCAAGGGGAACCAATGTTCACAAACGAAACTATGTCGGAAGATTTTGATTGGCTCCCGGCAACTGGGCCGACCCAAGATGGCAACTCAGCCAGTATCGTTCCGCTTCCATTTTTTGAGAGCTTTGAAGACGGCAACTACGACGGCTGGACAGAAGACTTTGGCGTGGGTCTCCGTGAAGTTACAAACGCAACTTCCGCCCATGGGTTATACAGTTTCCATTATCAAAACTCCACCACGGGCCACTACCACGGCATTCACCAGGAATTTGACTCGGCTAGCCACGTCCAACCGGAAAATGTCAGCTTCTACGTCCGCTCCGGTTCCACCACGCTTTACGACGCCTATTTTGTGCTTGAAGGGGATATAGGTACTGGCATCTTTTTCTTCGCTAGATCAAGCGGATTTTTCTACGTAAACGGGAACCAAGACTTTAGCTATAACGCCAATCAATGGTACCATGTAGAATTTAGGGAAATAGACTGGACAAACAAGAACTTTGACTATTACGTTGATGGCAGTCTCATCAGAGCCGACATTTCGTTCAATACGTCTGTTAACCAATTTTCTGCACTTTACCTTTACAATTACAATGTCTCTGAGGCTTGGTGGGATGGGATAAGCGTGGGCGGTGTCAGTTGGCTGTTCGCCGACCCTTCTTCCGGCACCATTCCGGCCGGCTCTTCGCTGGATATTGAAGTGACCTTTGACGCCACCGGTCTCAATGGGGGTGACTATCAGGTAAATATTATTCTCGAAAGTAACGACCCCTTAACCCCGAGTTTATCTGTCCCTGCTCATTTGTTTGTTACCGGTATCCCTGTGATTTCAGTATCGGATACAAGTCTTGATCTTGGCTCAGAATTCCTCGGCGTTCCCAATGCGGATACGTTGACTATTACCAACATAGGGACAGACCCGCTTATTGTCAGCTCCATCAGCACTGACAACATAGAGTACATTAGTGATATTTCGTCACTCAGTTTGGATCCGGGAGTGAGCCAAGATATAGTCATAACATACTTGCGAACTACCCTGGGTTTGACTACCAGCACTCTGACCATTGTCAGTAATGACACTGCCAATCCTCTTGTAACCGTGGCCCTTCAGGGTGAGTCACTGGACCCTCCAATTATTTCGGCAGCACCTGACTCAATAGATGCAGATCTATTCACGGGAGACACTTTGACCCGGGTTGTTACAATAACCAACAGCGGTGGTTCTGATCTGCTTCTGGATCTATCATTTGATTTATCGAATAGGAGTATGACAGCAAACTCGTCAACTTCAACGGCTTTATTACTGAAGAAAATTGAACAGTATTCAGAAATACTTAATGACGAGACTTTAAAAGTGGAGGCGCTTTCTTCAGCCCAATCTTCACATCACAACAATGTCCGAGACACTTTGCTTGCTGATCCCGTCCCTGCCGGGTTTTATACAGGTGACTATCTGGCTTTTGGCATCACTAATTATGGAGAAATTATGCCCTTCCAATCTCCTGTTGGCAATGAACACCTGATGCTCGGTACTTATCTATCGGGTTATACATTAGTTTACAATTACTCCGGACAAGATTATGTTGCCTGGGCAGCTCAGTATGGCAGAGTTGGAATTGTACCGGTATCATATACTGAATTAACAAACACGTCTACCAAAGTAATAGTAGAGGTTGTAACAGTAACAAGTGACGGGTTCCTGACCATAACGCGCAAATTCACTTTTGATCGCCTTGACAAGTATGTCAACATTATCACAGAAATTGAGAATGTTTCGCCTAATTTGTTGACCGACATTGTCTTCAAAAGTTACGCCGACTGGGATCTTGACGGTTCTGTCGGTGGCGACAACTGGGATTATGATCTTTCTCGAAATATGATTTACGTGTGGGATTTCACCTATACTACGATTGCAACAAGTCGGACTCCAGACTTAATGGATATTTATGGCTGGGACGATTACCGGCGTCGACTCACAAATGTAGATTATCCGACAGGTCCGGTAAACGGTCTCGACGGTCTTGAGATTCTCCATTTTGAGTTTGGCAATTTGGTGTCAGGTGGGGGCATCACGCTGGAGACAGTATATGCAGTTGGATCTGATTTGCCTGAATTGCAAGATGTGGTAGACAGAGGATTGGGACTTGTGGATTGGCTGGGAAGCAGCGAAAATTCTGCTATTATTCCAGCCGGGACAAGCCAGGACTTTGACATTATATTTGATGCTAACGGTCTGAACGGTGGTGATTATTACGCCAGTGTTCTTTTCAACAGTAACGACCCTGTTAACCCTAAGATAAGTGTCGCGGCCCATTTGCATGTGACCGGTGCGCCAGATATTTTGGTTTCCCCGGATAGTATAGATTTTGGCGCGCTATTTATCAGTTTTTCACAGGTTGATTCAGTGAAAATAGAAAATAAAGGTACCGATACGCTTCACGTGTTGGGTATTACTTCAAATAATTCTGATTTTGTACCGGGCACTACAATTTTCTCTTTACTTCCGGGAGAAAATATCCAGATCCCGGTAACCTTTACGCCTTCAGTAGCTGGCCCAATAAGCGGGATTTTGACTATTACCAGCAACGATCCAATTTCGCCGGTAGTTACAGTTGGGCTGGAGGGTCAGGGTCTTACACCACCGGTTATAGGAATTGATGTTGATTCTCTGGATGAACATCTCTTTATTGGTGACACCACAACTCGCACTTTTACAATAAGTAATACCGGCGGAAGTGATTTGAATTTTGATATTTCATTATCCGGCTTCTCTGTCCCCTCTCCGGCTGCCATAGCAGCCGCTAATTCCAGAAATGCAATGGATGCAGCTCCGCTGGCAACTTTTGAAATTGCTAAGACTTTGCAGGATCTAATAAATTTATCAAGTGACATTACTTATGAAGAACTGGTTGATGCCGGTACTATGGGTGAAAAATCACAGAGGCTTGAAGCGATGGCATCCAGCAATGGCGTCGCTGCAAAAATACTTGTATTATCAACAACTAATGTTGACGGTTCGGTATTGCAGATTCTCGTCAATTTGGGGGAAGCTTATGATTATATAGTAACATCAAATTACTACGGCATTGATTTCTCACCCTACGATATTTTGATAGTTGCTACGGATGGCAGCGCTATAGACGCAGGTGAGGTTCAGCTTTTGGCCAACGCAGTACAAAGTGGCAAGAAACTGCTTATTATCGGTGGTACGAACTATTCACCTTATTACAACGGACTTCAGACATATCTGCTTTCGCACACCGGGCAGACAGGATGGGTTATTTCTTCTACTCCGCATTTGCAAATAACAAATCCGTCACATCCTCTGGCGGCTAATTTACCATCCATTTATGATTATAATAAC
>JACZYS010000096.1 GCA_022570975.1 Candidatus Zixiibacteriota bacterium
GACGGTTTTAGTGCTGATTTAAAATACCCCCGGCAGGAATTGAACCTGCGACACCCAGTTTAGGAAACTGGTGCTCTATCCAACTGAGCTACGAGGGCAGATTTGTAAAATATAATCTAAGTCAATTAAGTTCAGGAATCAAGAGTTCTGAATAGGAGTGGCTATGCCACCCAACTGAGCTACGAGGGCAGATTTTGTGGGCGGCAGACGCCCTCGTTTGCCCCGGCTAATAAAAAGATGTCAGGAGCACGGGGCTCCTGACCTACAAAGATGCTATTTGTTTTGTTCACGTGAAATTGAAATTCTAAATAAGGCAGGCAAAGCCTGTCGCCCTAAGCGGAGTTGAAGGGTCTCTTTGTAGATGCGGCATCTCGACTCCGCTCGATGTGACTTAGAGGGTAACAACTCTATATGCCGCTTACTCGGAGTCGTAGGAGATGAGGTAGTTGACATTGTATTTGTCGAGAACATCATCCCCGGGCAAAAAGGTGAGACCGATAACCGATGATATCCCCACCACCTCGCCGCCAAGTCTTTCCACTAAATTACAGGTTGCTTTAATCGTTCCGCCGGTAGCAATGAGGTCATCGACAACTACAACTCTTTCACCTTTGGAAACAGCGTCTGAGTGGATTTCCAGTTTATCGGTCCCATACTCTAACTGATATTCTTCTGAGATTTTATCATAGGGAAGTTTCCCCGGTTTTCTTACCGGTATAATTCCCAGCCCCATGCGGTCGGCGATGGCAGCACCAAAGAAGAAGCCGCGAGCTTCAATTGCTACAATCTTGTCAGGGTCGCATGAGCGGACAAATTTTTCCATCTCCCCCAGTGCCAGCTTGAACCCATCACTATCCTGTAACAGCGTGGTGATGTCATAGAAATTTATCCCTTCTTTTGGAAAACCGGGCACGGAGCGGATATATTTTTTTATCTCTTCCATTTTATTCCTTCATATCTTCGATATTCAAGTGTATTCAATATCTAATTTCAAATTTCTTACAGCAGCCGGAATATTCCAACCAGACAATGTCGAGCTCTTTCACCTTAGACCCAGGCGGACCGACTGCTAATTCTTTTATTAAGGTTTCGATTAAATCTCTTTGACCTTCGACAAATATGGAAACAGTTTCTTCTTTGTTGTTTGTCACCCATCCGGTCAGAGACAACTCTTTTGCCGCTCTGGTGCAAAAATACCTATACCCTACCCCGTGGACAAGTCCAGTTACTGTTATTTCTGCGGCACACTGATTCATATTATCGGTTATCTTCCTTAACAATTTCAAGGGCAAGTTGGGCGGCATGAGTGGGTGAGTCTGCTTTTATAATTTCTTCGCCCACATCCCACGAGCCGACAGAAATGACCGGCTTCTTTTCTACCAAGGCAAAAGCAATTTCACTGAGGGTCCCGTATTTTCCGGGGAAAGCTATGACCACATCTGCCGAGCGAACAATAAGTACGTTTCTGGCCTCACCCATTCCGCTTGAGATGACGAAATCAATATATGGTGAGGCTTTTTCTTTATTGGTGCCGGGAATTATGCCGATTGTCTGCCCGCCTGCTTCTTTGGCCCCTTTTGCGGCCGCTTCCATTGTTCCGCCCAGTCCGCCGCAGAGGATTATTACCCCGTTTTGGGCAAGGATTTTTGTCGTTTCGGAAACTTTTGCGGCTTCTTCTACTGTGCATTCTCCCCTGCCTATTATGGCAACAACCGGTTTCCTTTTTAAATTCTTTTGCGAGTGCATTTGAACAGAAATGAACTTAGTTGATGATATTTTAGCCAGTAAAAAATTTTGAGATATATGTGAGCAATGAGCAAGTCAGAATAAAAATATCGGGGCGACTGGAATCGAACCAGCGACCTCTTAGCCCCGAACCAAGCACGCTACCAAACTGCACCACGCCCCGATTTTTTGGACTCAGGTCTGAAAGAATAATACGTCAATTTATGTTGTTGTCAACAGGCTATTATGATGTGAGATTATGAGCTTGCAGTGCCAATTTATAGTGCTTAATATTTTGAATAAGATTTTAAAAAAGTGGAAGGTATCAAAATGAGAATTTCTTTTATAGCTGTTGTGTTTACAACTCTTCTTTTCGGATGTAATCAGACTGAAATGCTAATGAAGAAACTGAACAGATTATAGATGTGCAGATGAAAAAGAAAGTTACCGGTGTTGGTGGGATATTTTTCAAGGCCAAAGACCCTGAGAAAATGAAAAAGTGGTATGGAGAAAACCTTGGAATGAATATGGATGGGTACGGTACAATGTTTGAGTCTCGAGATTTTGATAACCCCGAAAAAATAACCTACCTCCAGTGGAGCCCGTTTAGTGATAGCACCAAATACTTTGAACCATCAGCCAAAGAGTTCATGATCAACTACCGTGTTGAAAATCTCAATTGGCTAGTGGAAGAACTTGAGGCCAATGGCGTTGAGATAGTGGATACTGTTGAAACATATGTATATGGCAAATTTGTCCATATTCTTGACCCTGAGGGAAATAAGATTGAATTGTGGGAACAACCAGTTCCGGATTCTACCAATCAATTCCAAGGAGCGACAACGCATTAATATTAAACAGAATCAGACATCGGCACGTCATTCTTAAAACAGACTTGGAAATAATTAAGTCAATTTCCAAAAATATTTGTGGGTGAATCAAATTACAATCGTATCTTTATGAGAGGTGATTTGAATCAATTTACTATGACTTATTCCTAAAGATCATGTAGCAGGAAAGAGTATATTTGTGTCTTTTTATCATATTTTCAATATTGTACTTGACAAGAAATTCAAAAATGTCTATTTTAATCAAAAGGCGATAGGGGAACTTAAAATGGGTTATAATAAATCATATTGGGTTAAGGCTCTATTATTCACAATTTCAATATCTTTATCATTGGGGGTTCTTATAGCAGGGTGTGGCTTGCTGGACAGAACTACCAGTTCCAATAACTCTGAGCCAGAACCACGAAACGACTATCATGATACAGTCGACACCAATAACCTTATATTTATTAACTACGGAAGGATTGACACTATCCATATAACTCAAGACAGGATTGTGGCATATATTGATATAGAATTTGATGGCACGTCACTGAAAGACTCTGTTAACGCCATTGCCGATAGAATACCAATAATTGATACATCATTTACCTCTTATCCTGTGTACAGCGACTACTACCTGATAGGGATTAAAACGGTGCTCCCACTGGATTCTTCACTTTTACTTCTCTGTAAAGACCCAACAATAATATTTGCTTCCATGGCTGGAACTCTTCCCAATGGAGAAGTTATTTATTTACTTAATCAGTTTATTGCACGGATAAACTCTTTTGATGGCATGGAATCTGCAACAACTTTTCTTGAATCACTGGGATTGACTGTCGTAGATGCTTTTGGACCAACTCGCCTTTTTAAGAGGGTTTCACTTCCTCTGGGTATTCACATGAATTACCAAAAGTTGATTGACACTGCCATTACGCATGATGAGATTAACTTCATGACTCCCTCAACTATTTCTGAATATAATATCCACGATAATACAAATGACTAGTTTTAGTGGAGTGGCCAATTTTATCATCAAGATTCTTTACAGGACTTGCAGGGCACACGGGTGCCCCACGGCTTGCCGTGGGATGAGTAAGTATCGAGAGTAAAACACTAATCACTTAGGATGTTTGAATTTATTTCGGGTGGTAACTGAAACCCACCCCGAGGGGAGGGGCACCCCAACCTCAATGTCAACGTAATTCTAAATATTAACTGTTAATAAAGTCTTGGCGGTAGCTCTTTTTGGGGTTGTGGCTGCGGAGGTCAATTTCGTGCTCCAGATACGATTTGAGATTGACCAGAAAGAATGTCCAGCCTTGAATACACCCTCGGTGCATGTTCCACTTTGATTGAGGAGTCAGCTGCATATTGTATTGATGAAGTTCACAGATAGTGCCTTTTCCCTCTTTCTTAAATTTCACCGTTACCCGCTCTCCTTTGCTTCCGAATGGGAATGTGAAACTTTTGTTTTTCACAATTGATACGACTCTGGCTTCCATTTTATCACCGGCCAGCCATTCAAAATATATACGTCCGTTTCTTTTTGGTTCAATTACTGCCTTTACTGTGAACCATTTCGAGATTAGTTTTCCGTCAGTCCACGCTTTGAACAAAGTTGAAACCGGTCTGTTAACTTCAATTTTGAGTTTAAACTGAGACCAGTCGTGCTTTTTCTTCATTTTTAAAGCCTCCTTGTAATTGTCCAATCAATTAAAGTTCTTTGAGT
Source organism: Candidatus Zixiibacteriota bacterium (assembly GCA_022570975.1). Lineage (GTDB taxonomy): Bacteria > Zixibacteria > MSB-5A5 > GN15 > FEB-12 > JACZYS01. The sequence continues at coordinate 4,288 of JACZYS010000096.1, forward strand.
CTTTTGAGAGTCGAACTGTCGGTGAAGTTTAAGGTCAATGGTGAGATGGAAACAACCTTTCGGCTGACAGTTTCAAAGTCCGTTCCCTTACTGCTTTTCCATTTTGGTTTGCCGCCAATCCAATAATATGGCTTGCCTCTGGGGTCGGTTTTGTGAATGACAATATCTTTGTACATCCGGTATCCAAGCGAAGTAAACTCGAACTTTTTGTAATCTTTACCATTATCTTTAGGAAGATTTATGTTCAAAAATGTCTTCGGGTCGAGATTCAACTTCTCATAAGTTTTTAGAAAATTACTTACAAATTTGGCCGCTCTTTTCATTGGAATCCCCGGCTCATAATTTGCCATTGAAACAGCAATTGATGGTACCCCCAAAATTGAGCCTTCAATCGCCGCTGCCACCGTTCCGCTGTAGGTGACATCATCTCCCATATTTCCGCCATGATTAATACCTGATATTATCATGTCCGGTAGTTTGTGCTTGAATAAAAGATGAATGGCAAGCATGACGCAGTCGGTCGGAGTGCCATCGGTTGAATAAATATCTTCGTCAATTTTATGTAACCGCAAGGGATGGTTTAAAGTCAGCGAGTGGGAGCTGGCCGACTGTTCCCTGTCCGGTGCCACCATAAAGGTGTCATATGTTTTGGAAAGCTCTTTAAAAAGTTCTTTGATGCCAGTGCTAAAATAGCCGTCATCATTGGTAATCAGTATTTTCTTTTTCTTACTCATAAACTTCGTTTATTTTAATAGTTATCCAAATTAGAGAATAACTTAAACGACCGCAAGGAGAGAGTCTGCTAAAATGATATTAAATCCAGATTCTTTTCCAAATCTGCTTGATAAATCTGCCTGTATCCACAAGCGGATTGATAAAAGATTCTGAGCCTTCATATACGGTGGTAATTGCAACTTCGGCAATGTCGCATCCGACAACCCCGGCTTTAAAGAGAATTTCTGACTCAAGGTCATACCTGGTTGTTTTTAAGTCGATTGCTTTTAAGACAGACGATGGAATAAGCCTGAATCCTGACTGGGAATCCCTTACCCGGCAGGTTGAAAAGATTGAGATTATAAGCGAAGTTAAATTATTGGTAAGCCATCGGTCAAAAGGCATAACCGAACGGTCAATATTTCTTGTCCCCATAATAAGCCTATTGCCGTTGTCCAGAGCATAAAATGGAGGAATCTCTTCCGGCAGATGCTGCAGGTCGGCATCAATAGTTAATACCGAGCGATAAGATTCTCTTATGGCATACCTGAAACCGGCCATCAGAGCGGCACCTTTGCCCTGATTGACGGGGAAATTTATATGTCTGACTTTATACTTTTTTAAAAGCTCCAGAGTGCTGTCGGTGGAGCCGTCATTAATGAAGAGCAAGTTTTCATCACAGACATATGTTCTCAGCCGGGGGATGAGTTCGTCAAGATACTTTGCGGCGTTATAAGCCGGAATGACTACTAAGGCAGAGACCTGATTTATTTCATTCATATTCATTTTTATAGAGGAGTTTTATTCTGGTAAGGATAAAAAATGGTCGGAGCGAGCAGATTTGAACTGCCGACCTCTCGCACCCCAAGCGAGTGCGCTACCGGGCTGCGCCACGCTCCGATTATTTTATATTTCAGCCAGTTTACAGCCTATCAATCTATTAGATTTCAGCTTGAACTCAAGAGAAATATTTGAGGAGGTCTTTTACATCTTTCTTAATCTGTCCGAGTGCCGTTCTCACTTTTCCGGCATTGGTGATTTGGGTCTTTTCTTCGCCCGGTTTCCTCAGAGTTAATTTGTTCCTGGCTCCCTCAATGGTCAATTTTTCCTTTGTTCTTAAATGTTTTATCCTGTTGATCAGTTCAATATCTTTTAAGGTATAGGTACGGTTTCCACCGCGGTTCTTTTTTGGTTTTAAAACAGAAAATTCTTTTTCCCAGTACCTGAGAACATATTGTTCCAGCTCGGTTATTTGTGCAACTTCGCTAATTGAGTAGTATAGTTTTCCCGGAATATTATTTCTTGCCATTAGCATTTACCTCCAAATCGTTCAGTGCCAGATTTCTGACTTAAGTTTTCTGACCATTAAATCTTCAACCGCTTTCTTAGGATTCTTATTTTCAAACAAAACGTTATACACTTCCGCCGTGATTGGCATTTCAATATTATATTTTTGCGACAGTTCATATCCGGATTTGGTGGTTGCCACCCCTTCGGCCACCATATTCATTCCGCTTAAGATATCATTCAATGATTTCCCTTTTCCGAGAAGAAATCCAACCCGGCGGTTTCTGCTATGCTCGGAGGAACAGGTGGTGACCATGTCTCCCAGCCCGCTGAGACCAGCAAATGTTTTGCTGTCGGCACCCAATTCAGCTCCCAGTCTGGTAATTTCCGCCAGTCCCCGGGTAATGAGTGCTCCCCGGGTGTTATCACCCATGCCCAGGCCGTCTGTGATTCCACAGGCTATGGCGATGATATTTTTTAAGGCCCCGCCAAGTTCAACTCCTATTATGTCATCAGAGATATAGACTCTAAAATAATTATTACTGAAAATAGCCTGAGTTTTTTCGGTCAGCTCTTTGTTCTTTCCGGAGGCAACAATTGTAGTGGGAATTTTTCTGACCACCTCTTCCGCATGGCTGGGGCCGGAGAGGATGCAAACCTTACAGTTTGAGCCGCCCAGTTCTTCTTCTATCACTTCAGACATTCTCATAAGAGTGTTGTTTTCTATTCCCTTGGAGAGACAGACTAAATCTTTTTTGGCAAGGGCAGATTTTTCTTTTTTTATCAGTTCTCTAATCTTTTGAGAGGGGACGGCCAGAACAATCAGACTGCTTGCATCTACCGCCTCTTTTAAGTCAGAGGTGATTTCAATTTTCTCATCTAACATAAAATCTTTAAGTTTTTGCTGATTCACTCTGGTCTCTTTTAATAATCTGGCCGCTTCTGGCTTGTGTTCCCAGAGAGTTACCTGTTGTTCATTTTCTATAAGCAGGTTGGCTACGGCCATTCCCCATGACCCGGCACCCAATATGGTCACCGAATCAAACATGATTTTCCACTTTCGTTTTTCTTGAAATCGTAAATCTGCTCTCTGTCTTTGAAATAAGTCTTTTTATATTTGAGCGATGCGTAAAGACAAGCAACACCATAATTAGAAATCCCAAAAAGTAGTATGTATCAGAGATATCTTTGAGGTAGTAATATTTTTGAATAGACAAATTAACAAATAATGAAGTACCGGCAGTCATTGTAGCAAGTGAGACATATCTAAAACTAAAAAGCATTACAACGAAAACCAAAAAAGTGACAGCTGATTCCAGGGGCATCAACACCATAACAGCTCCCAAAATTGTGGACGCTCCCTTGCCTCCTTTGAACTTTATAAACAGGGGAAATATATGACCCAAAATTGCGGCTATGGCGCAAGTCAATAAGAAGATTTCAAGCGAAAACACAGATGAACCGTAAGTTGAATAAAATTGTTTCCCAATCAGCACGGCCGCAGCACCTTTGGCAATGTCCAATATATAAACCGGGACTCCGGCTTTTGGCCCGATAACCCTAATGACGTTGGTGGCACCGATATTTCCCGAACCATGCTCACGGATGTCTCTGATACCGAAACTCTTTGCGATGAGATATCCAAAAGGGACAGAACCCAAAAGATATGAAATAAGTACAGGAATAATTTCCATTTAGTAATTCCAGTTTATATAATAAAAGACAGAAGTAATTTATAAAACTATTCTTCTGCTTGCAAACTATCTACAGGGATTGAATCTGTCTTAGTTTCTTCAGGCGAGATTTTTGATAACTCAGGATAGTATGCGATCATCGCTCTTATCATCATCTCAGCTTCCACCGAATCCAGTATGCCATCCTGTGGAGCTTTCTGAATCTCTGCGAAAAATGCCTGGTACTTAGCAAAATCAATTTCTGAGGCGGTCATTTTTTCTACAAAGCCATCTGCAATTCGGTTATAATATACAGTGTCTACTCCGTTCTGCGGATTCTCAGCAATTGCAGTTTTTGATCCTGCGATAATATTTCTTGTCAGGTACTTTGCCAACTCAGATTTATATATGAATGCCAATGCAATTGCGGCCAAAATTAAAAATATGAAAAAACCTACAACAGCTAAAGTAACCAAACATCCTTTTGACATTTTCTTCTTAGCTGCTTGCCCTTGAGGTGTTGGAAAAGACGACAGCTGGTTCACTGTTGAATATTCCTACAAAATGTTATACTTAAGGTCATTGCTTTAATCTCTTCTAAAACAAAAGCTTTGGTTGCAATATCTATTGACTGACAAATTATATAATATTGCCCTGCCAATAGCAAGCTGATGAGCGTGACTTTTTTGAAGTAATCTTCTGTCTTATTGTTTTTGTTTTTCTAAAGTTAAGTATAAGCTGTTTTATTGGTTAAACATTTTTCTGCTTACAAAAAAAACCCGCCAAATGCGGGTTTTTAGGATATTATTTGTTGAGCCAGAAAATTACTTGGCGGCTTTTCCAGTTTTCTTGGTTGCTTTCTTAGTTGCTTTCTTCTTCCCTTTTTTATCAGTTGTTTCTGCTTTTTTCTCTGTGAGAAGCTCTACCACAGACATGGGAGCACCGTCGCCTTTTCTTACACCAAGCTTTACTATGCGGGTAAATCCTGAATTTCTGTCAGCAAATTGGGGTACGATTTCGCTGAAGAGTTTTTTAAAAACCTCTTTCTGCTTGATCTTTAATGCTACCCGTCTTTTGGCATGGAGGGTATCCTGTTTGGCCAAAGTGATAATTTTATCAACTATCGGCTTCAAAGCTTTGGCTTTGGAATCGGTAG
>JACZYS010000097.1:0-1379 GCA_022570975.1 Candidatus Zixiibacteriota bacterium
TTCTTTTCGTCTGACAACATTTTCGGACTATTCTCAAACCCGATAAAGGCAAGACTCCTGTTATCATCTATATTCGATGCAATAGCTGAGATGTTTTCTTTTATGATACTATTTTCATCACAAATTCCGTTTACAACAACGGCCGTAAAGTAATCATCTTTAATATACGGCAGGACAACTTTGCATTTTTCTTTTTCGTTTTTCAGTTTATGAGCTGCTATTTCAAAGAGACTGATCCCAATGATTGGGATTTCAAGAGCCGAGACCATCCCTTTGGCGGCGGCAATTCCTATTCTTAATCCGGTAAATGAGCCCGGACCGGTTGAGACAATTATCGCCGAGATATCTTTTGTTTCTTTTGCTGCTGAACCCAACAGTTCACCAATTTTTTTTATTAATATCTGACCATGTGTTTTTTCAATTTTTTCTTCCGACTTAACCAGTCGGTCGCCGTCAAACATAACTCCCAAATACAAAAAACTGCTTGATGTATCAATGGCCAATAAAGTAACGTCATTCATGATTCGTTTTTGGAAATAAATTCAATTTTTATTTCTCTTTTATTTTCGCTTACAATTTCAAAACTGACCTGATAATAAATTTCGGGGAGCATCTTTTTAATTTTCTCTCCCCACTCAACGACAATCAGTCCGTCTTTTGAGAGATAGTCATCCCAGCCAATCTCTTTTAGCTCGCTAACATCTCGGATGCGGTACATGTCAAAATGATAAAGCGGTTTGTCGCCGTTATATTCGTTAACAAAAGTGTAGGTGGGAGAATTGATATTTTTTTCATCATGCCCCAGCCCTTCGGCCAACCCTCTGGCAAATATTGTTTTTCCGGAACCAAGTTCACCGGATAAGACAACCAGATCCCCGGACTTAAAAGTTGTTACCAGTTTTTTGGCCCGCATTAATGTTTCTCTTTCTGAATGAGAAATAATATTTAAGATACTTGTCATTATGATACTAGAGTTTAACGAGGTGTTAATATCGCCAGAGGTACAACCATTTCTTCCAACGAGATACCACCGTGCTGGAATGAATTCTGAAACTGCCTTACCATTTCGTTGTAATTATTTGGATATACAAAATAAAAATCTTCTTTGGCAATTATAAATGTGGTCGCAAGACTAATTTGCGGCAGGCGCCATTCTTCCGGTTTTTTAATTAGTATAGAATCTTTCTCATCGGAATTTAAGTTATCACCATATTTGTATCGAAGGTTGGTCGAAGTGGCTTTTTTGCCATGGGCAAGCGTTCCTCTTTTGCACAGGACAGATCCATGGTCAGAGGTAACAATAACGGTAAAATCCCTTTTAGCGAAGCTCTTTAAAATAGAAAAAAGCGGAGAATGAACAAACCAGCTTTTCATAAGTG
>JACZYS010000097.1:1389-9086 GCA_022570975.1 Candidatus Zixiibacteriota bacterium
TGACCTGAAGGCTGATTCATCGGCGGCTATCTCTTTTAGAACAACATTTGTAGAGCGCTTATGAACCAATATGTCAAGAAAGTTAAAGACCAGTGCCACTAGTTGAGAATCAAAGTAATTGGCAACAGACTTGGCTACATTTTCTCCATCGGTGTTGTTGTAAATTTTTACATATTTCATCTGCTTGTTCAGCCGTACACCGTTTCTGCTTAAATTATCTGCAAGAAAACGGTCTTCCTGTCGGTTTAATGAACCTTCATCCGGAGAAGTATAATTATCAGGATAGGTGCGATGAATCTCATCGGGAAAAAGGCCGGCAAACAGAGCATTTCTTGCAAAGGGTGTGGCTGTTGGCAGAAGGGAAAAGTAATAGTCCCTCTGGATATTATAAAACTCAGCCAACAATGGCTCAATCAGCATCCATTGGTCCAGCCGCATACAGTCAATGACTACAAGAAGGACTTTCTCTTTTTTCTTAAGGCGGGGATGAATATATTTCCCGGTGATATCTGAAGATAAAGTCGGTCTTTTTTCGCTATAGAGCCAGCTTGGATAATTTGCTTCAATATATTTGGTGAATTCATTATTCCAGTCTTTCCTTGTTCCCGCAAGCATCTCGGCCAGTCCGGCTTCGTTATTTTCATCCAGTTCCAAATCCCAGGAGGCCAGAGTGCGAGCGGCTTCGTACCAGTCTTGAGGCTCCATTGCACCGTAAAGTTTCTGGTTGAACTTATTAATCTCTGAGATATATCTCTTGGTCGATGAGCTGCTTATTATCTGCCGGGAATCAAGAAGTCTCTTGATGACCATCAGTATCTGGCTTGGATTAACCGGTTTCACCAGATAGTCATCAATTTTTTGTCCCAGCGCATCCTCCATCAATGATTCCTCTTCAGATTTGGTGACCATAACCACCGGCAGATGAGGGCGGATTTCTTTTATTTCTTCCAGTGTGGTCAGTCCGTCTTTTCCGGGCATCATTTCATCAAGCAAAATCAGATCATAAATCTTGTTGCCGACCATGACGATAGCGTCATCACCGGACATTGCCGTATCCATACTATATCCTTTTTTCTCAAGGAAAAGAATGTGCGACTTCAGCGAATCTATCTGGTCATCTACCCAGAGAATTTGTTGTTTTTCACTTTTTAAGTTCATAAAACTTTATTAACCTCTATGAGACGGGCAAAAGAATCTCAAAAACTGTTTCTCCCGGTTTTGACTTCTTAAGAGAAATTTTTCCGTTATGATACTCTTCAATAATTCTTTTAACTAAAGTTAAGCCAAGTCCCCAACCTCTTTTTTTGGTAGTGAAGCCGGCTCTAAAAATTTTTCTTCCGGCTGCTGCAGATATACCGGTGCCATTGTCAGTTATTTCAATTTTTACTGAGTTTTTTGATTCAACCATTTTGGTCTTGATATCTATAACTCCTGTTTTGGAATCTATTACCTGAAGAGCATTTTTGATTATGTTTTCAAGCACCCACCCAAAGAGCTCAAAATTTATCTTAATCTCAGAAACATTTCCCGGCTCAAAATTTATCTTAATCCCTTCCCCTTCAAAGGGAAGTCTCCTCCGGTAATACTCAACTGTTTCTCCGATAAGTTTATTGACATCACAGAGCTTGAGTTCCGGAACCGAGCCAATCAATCCAAAGCGAGTCGCAATTTTCTCAAGCCGGTGGGTATCTATTAAGATATTATCCAGAGTCTCTTCTTCAACTTTTAAAGGCTGGCCACTGACGTATGATTGATCCTGATCAGCTTTTATAACTTCCAGCCAGCCGAGGATAGATGAAATTGGGGTACCTAACTGATGGGCTGTTTCTTTGGACATGCCGACCCAGATATTTCTTTCTTCACTCTCTTTTATATTCTGAAAACCAATAAAGGCAAGCAGCAAAAAAGCTATCAAAATTGCAATTTCAATAAAAGGCATCATTTTCAGCTCATTTATTATTTTGGAATCGCCGTAACAAAAATAATTTACCAGATTACCAAAATAAAGAGGAAACTCATCATGGTCGGCAATCATCTGCTCGGCAATCTCTTTGAGATATCTTTTAGTTTTGACGGTAGTGTCATTGACTGAGATATTTTCGATATTCCGCCAGTGTATGGGCTGTCGGTCCTGATCTAAGACAATTATCGGGAAATTTGCTTTTACTATAATTTCATCAAAAATAAACTGAAGTTCTTCGCCTGAAGTGGGAGAATTTGCAGCCATCTGCCACATCTTTACATACTTATCAACCCGGGAACGATTATCTTCTTTCAACTCTTCAATTAGATCAAAAGTATACCAGACAAAAACAGTTGAAATTGCGGCCACTCCAAAAAGGAGGAAGAGTTTGAAAACTGTCGTTTTGGTTATGTAAAGCCGGGCTGTCTTTTTCAATATATTTGTTTCAGAGGGTTTCAACCTATTTGCTTAATACCTCCCATATATGGTCTTATAACTTCAGGAATACTGACGGTTCCATCATTGTTTTGAAAATTTTCCAGAATTGCCGGAATTAACCTGGCCAGAGCCAGTCCGCTGCCGTTTAAAGTATGGGGATGACGTACTTTTTTATCTTTATCCCTGAACCGGCAGTTCATTCTTCTTGCCTGAAAATCTTCAAAATTAGAGACCGATGAAATTTCAAGGTATTTTTCAATTCCCGCTGACCAGAGTTCTATATCATAACATTTTGCGGCCGCAAAGGACAAATCCCCGGTGGCAAGCATGGAAACTCGATATGGAATATTAAGCCCCTGGAGGATTTTTTCGGCCTGTTCCACCAAAGTCTCCAACTCAACGTAAGAATTCTCAGGCTCCACAATCTTCACCATTTCAACTTTGTCAAACTGATGGACCCTTATCATTCCGCGCGTATCTTTTCCGGCTGCCCCCGCCTCTCTTCTAAAACATGGCGAGTGACCAACCATCTTGATTGGAAGTTCTCCATGGCTTATTATTTGTTGTTTGTAACAATTGGTAATAGAAACCTCTGCCGTAGGTATCAAATACATGCTGTCTTCGGTAGTTTTATACATGTCGTTTTCAAGTTTGGGAAGCTGGCCGGTTCCAAACATACTGTCAGCAGTTACAATAAAAGGGGCCGCTATCTCCAAAAACCCGGAGGCACTGTGGGTGTCCAGCATATAGTTTACCAGTGCTCTCTGAAGTTTTGCACCCAGCCCTTTCAAGAGATAAAACCCGGAACCGGAAATTCTGGTGGCCGCTTCTAAATCCAGAATGTCAAGTTTCTCTCCAATTTTCCAGTGAGGAAGAACTTTGAAATCTTTTTTTTCTATCTTCCCCCATTCCCTTACAACTACATTGGCTGATTCATCGGAACCAACCGGAACTGACTGATGGGGCAGATTTGGAATCCAGATTATGATATTTCTAATTGCTTCATCAAGTTCGCGGAGGTCACTATCTAAAGATGAAATTTTGTCACCTACAGCTTTCATCTCAGCAATTGTCTTATCCGCATTTTCACCGGCTTTTTTCTTTTGGGCAATCTCCTGGGAGACTTTATTCCGTTTGCTCTTTAAATCTTCAACTTCTCTGATTATCTCTCTTCTTTTTTCATCCAAAGAGAGAATTTTATCAACATCTGTATTATCATTTTTGTTTTTTATGCCGGATTTTATAGCTTCCGGATTCTCTCTTATTCGTTTTATGTCAAGCATTTGCTAATCCAATCAAAGTTTTGAATTTCATCATTAAGTCCAAGAAATCAATTATAAATCAAATCTCTACAACAGTCAAACATACTTTCCAATTGTCTGTCATGTCATGGAGAGCCTTTAATACTGTCTTTCCGGTCCAAATTTAAATTTTAACCGCTCTATCTGGTTTTTCAGGTAAAGCTCTTTAAGAAGGAGCCGAAAATTACATAAACACCTTGTTTTGGCTATTCTTGATGATATTGATAAAATCTGATGACTTATAGGAGTATAGGCTGACCGGTTAAGACATTGATTGGGCAGAACTATCAAATGAAAGCACTTTTACTTCTTACCGATGAAGCCAGGCTAAATAAATTGGATTATATACTCAAGACAATAGGTCTTGAGCCAATTATTTCTCAGAGTAAACGTGAAGCAATCACCCACATAGTGGAAGACCCGGATATTGAAATTGTTGTATGTGAATTCGGTTCGGTTGATGACCACGGTTTTGAACTGCTGAAATTTATCAAACAGTCGCCTCGCTTCAAAAATATTCCGGTTATTATGAACTGCCTCCATCCAACTGAGGAACTGATCAAATCTGCAATTGAGCACGGTGCTTCTGATATTCTCAGCTCTCCCATTAATGATGAAATAGCAACTAAGAAATTTGAGTTTGCCTTAGATAATGGAAAGCCGACTATCATGGTAGTTGAGGATGAACCGTTGATTTTGGAATTGATAACTAGAATTTTAAGAATTGAAAGATTTTCAGTTATAGGCTGCACCAATGCGGAAGATGCTCTTGATAAATTGAAAGAAAGAAAAATCAATATTGTACTTTCTGATATCCATCTGCCTGGGAGGTCCGGGCTTGAACTTTTGGTTCATGTAAAAGAATTTTATGGAGATATTCCAGTAATACTTTTGACCGGAAAAAAAGGAACTTATCCCGAAAAGGATGCAATGTCTCGGGGTGCCGATGGTTTTTTTGCCAAACCGTTTAAGAATACTGAAGTCGTAGGCTTAATCAGGCAACTTACAGAGACACATTAGCGGAATCAAAGAGAATCTGCGGGCAGTCCTGCTTCTATTTTGCTGCCTTTTTCGTCATAAGAAATTCTGGCAATCTCTTGACCTTCACGATATTCAATAACAAGTTGAATAACGCCGGTTTCATACCAGTGGGTTACGGTTCCATCAAGCTTGCCGTCAACATAGAAAGATTCAAAAAATTTCTGTCCGTTCTCGTAAAATCCGGCCTGTTTACCTTCCGGAATTCCATTAACAAAATACAATTTTCTCTCTTTATTGCCGTTGGCGTGCCAACCTGTTAGCTCACCATGTTGGTAGCCATCCTTATAATTTGTAATCAGCTTAACACCTGATTCTTCCATGACATCGGTTGTAACACCGGTAAACGGCTCGCCTTGGTACATGAAAATTGGGAGATCGGTATTTGGAGCTTTAACCGTGTTCAGGTCTTTGCGGGTCAGCTCTCTGTCCGGTGTTCCACAACCCAAAAGACATATCGTGAACAGCAAAAACAAGAAAATTATATTATCTCTTTTCATTTTGCTAATATAGAAAGATTTTGTCAAAAATCAAATCGTTTTGAAAATCATGCTGTGACCGCATATCCTGGTTCATTTAATACCTAGAATTAGTCTATTAAATAAAAAGTTAATCCTTGCAAAAATAATTGAAACCCTGTAGTATAGTACAGGGTGTTTGATTATATAGAATGGAGAAAAAATGAATAAACACTTTTTCAAGACAAGTGAATTGGCCAAGAAAGCCGGAGTGAATAAAGAGACAATTAGGTTCTACGAAAAAAAAGGATTGTTGCAGGACCCCGTTAGAACAGATGGCGGGTACAGGCAATATTTACAAAAAGATTTAGAACGACTAGTTTTTATAAGTAATGCCAAAGAACTCGGTTTTTCATTGGCCGAGATTAAAGAGCTTTTGGCAATAGCAGATGGTGACATATATAAATGCAGCGATGTAAGACAAATTGCTGAGAGCAAACTAAATTATATCAGCAATCAAATGAAGTATCTTAGGAAACTAAAGACTACCTTAACCAAGTTGGTGACTGAATGTCAGCAAGCCAAGACTATAAAATATTGTCCAATCATTGAAACACTTTCCATAGGAATAAAATGAAATGAAAATTGAATTACTGTTTTTCGATGGCTGTCCCAATCATGAAACAGCCTTGACCAATTTAAAAGCCGCCATGTCAGAAGCAGTCGTCCATGAAGAAATTGAGATAATCAATGTAGAAAAACCTGAGGACGCTGCAAAACATCGCTTTTTAGGTTCGCCTTCAATTAGAATCAATGATAAAGACCTTGAAATCATAGAAGATGATTCTACAGAATACTCAATGCGCTGTCGACTATATAAGAACGGTGACTTGATGGAGGGTTCACCATCCAGAGAATTGATAAAAGTAAAATTGTCATCAACTCAGGGGGATTAAAGAATGACAAAAAGAATATTAACAGCCCTTCCCGGGATTGGAGCCGTCCTTCTTCCTAATGTAACCTGTCCGGCATGCTGGCCAATTTATGCTGGAATACTTTCATCACTCGGATTAGGATTCCTGATGACCGGTCCGTATTTTTACCTCTTTACTGGGATACTCTTGAGCGTCTCACTGTCTAGCTTGGCATACAAAGCAAAATCGAGAAGGGGTTATCTACCCTTTTGGATAGGATTATCCGGGGCAGTTATAATAATTGCGGGAAAATATAATGCATTATCTGATTATATTTTTTACTCCGGTGCTCTTCTTTTAATAGTAGCATCTATATGGAATAATATTCCTACCCGGAAAAGTAACTTCGCAGATAACAATAAATCAATCTTACAATGTCCAGGTTGTCGAACAAAAACTTCTTGACAGAAAGGAAGCTTGCATGAATAATTATTATTCACTTATATCGTTCAGTTTAGCAATATTATTTTTTCCAACAGATTTGTTCGCCCAATGAGCCCTTTGAAGCTCCCCTAATCTGCCGGTCGGTAGATCAGAAACCCAAATTATTCATAAAGGTTTTCACCATGGAGACACAGGAGACACGGAGATAAAGAGTTACGTCACAAATTTGCTGATCCGCAGTTTCACAGTCTGTCTTTTCTTCGCCATGAAAGAACATGGCAATAGATCGTAAAACATCCTTGTTGTTCTGAATCTCTCCGTGACTCCGTGTCTCTGTGGTGAATAATCCGGGCTAAAGGTCGCCACAGATCCCCTAATCCGCTGGTTTTCCCTGAATTTCTACAGGATTCTCTGGGTAAAAGGGAGCAGAAGTCGATTTTGCCGATATTATCTCTAAGGGGAGATGGTATTGCGGCAATGCCTCAAATCCGATAGGTTTCCGCTCCTTTCCCGGAACCATCGGTTCATAAATTGTGACTGTCGGTCTTACCGTGAATCTCTCCCCTCGACTCGCTTTTCCTCATCCAAATCAACCGTTCGTGGCAAGGAAGCTGACATGGGACGTTCTCCTAGCGTTCTTGCGGGCATAGCTGTTTCTCTTTGTTTCAATGTTGGTTGCGCATCGCCCTCAATGCAAGGTGGGTTGGACTTCATGCGTCGCATCACCTTCGTGAAGCCGGCCAAGCCGACTGAGGCTAAATCTACTGCAGACGAAACAAAGCTCGCAGAGAATAACCCGCTGCGACGAGCCGATGATTCAAAATCCAGTGAGCAAGATTCGAATGTGAAGGGTATTTCACGGACTTCCGGCCCGGCATCCGAAACCAGTCAGAAACAGAATCCTACTCACGATTTTGCGTTGTTGACGATGATCGAGCGGGAGCTCAAAAACGAGACTCCCGAAGAACAGCAAATACTCTTCAACGACTGGAAAGGGCTTGATCCGGCGCTGGTTCGCGAACTCATTCGGCTTCACCGTGCAACGCGATACATGACTCAAACAGCCTTCCTGCAACAAACGTCTCCCGCGAACCGGACCCAAGCCGTCGGCTTTGTGATTCAGCCCGGTATGTACCAGCCC
>JACZYS010000098.1 GCA_022570975.1 Candidatus Zixiibacteriota bacterium
CCTAGGCCCGGAGGCCGGCCGGCGGTAGGCGTGGGACCGCAGAGTCTGCGCCACCGCCATGTAGAGCCCCGTGGGTTCGGTGGCCGCGGATTCGGGGCGGAGCGGATGGTTTCTACGCTCCGTAAGGGCCTCGTACCGAGCTTCCTCCATGGCCTCCGCAAGCTTCGCCGGCTGAACCCGCTTGGGCTTGGGGAGCGGGAAATACCAGTGGAGGTCGGGATGCTCGAGATTCATGGCCATCCGGCACCCCTTGCAGTCGCCGCAAGGGCCTGCTGGCCCGGATTCGGGGCACAGCAGGAGCTGGCCGAGCCAGAGCGCGAGTCGTTGTTTCCCTACCCCCCGGGGCCCGTGGATGAGCAGGCTAGACGGAAGAGACTCGGTTGCCCAGGCCCGTGACAAGGACGCTTGGAGATCGCTGTGGCCGAACAGGGGGTGAAGGCTCACCTAGCTTTTCACCTCACTTGTTCGCGAAGCCATGCGAGCGGGTCCTGAGCTCGTGGGGCGCCGCTGTCAGTGGGGGCCAGGACCCGCCCCTTATCAATACCAATCAAGAGAAGTGCCCGCTACATTGTCAAAAAGCCCGGCAAAAATGACCGCCCAGTAAAAACCGGCCCAGCAACCCAAACCAAGAGAAATGAATCCGAGCGATTTGCTGTAACCGTTTTCAAAAAATTCCCAGTCATTGCGAATATCATGATAATATGTACCTGCAAGTGCAAGAATAACCATAAGCGGAATCGCCCATAACCAAAACTTTAACTTTCTATACTTAACTCTTATAATATCAGCAGGTTGTGAATGAGATTTGTCTCTTAGATTGTTAAAGAAATAAATCATAATCAGTCCTCCGGAAAGTGAACTGAGATGTTGAACCCACCGGCTGACCTCTCTGCTGACCCCAAAAATCTCAAGCTCACTCCGCAAAAATGGAAATACGGCCACAACTGTGCCGTGCGGATGAGTAAAAGAGTCCCAGAAAAAATGGCTCAATGCCCCTATCAAAACCGATATTACTAAGATCATCCACTGTTTGGCAGTTTTGATTTTGAAATCTGATTCTGCCAGCCAATTGAACTGGCTGTCAAGCGGAGCCGGCAGGATTGATATGAATTGTTTCTTGAATAAGTAATGAAAAGTAAAGCTGAATATAATACCAAGGGGCAGACAATACAAAAATAGCCCGGGCCATGAGTGGCTCATTCCCCTGAATTCTGTTGTAATCGAGAGAAAATATATTAGATCCGGTGATATTGCCCCGGCGATTAATCCCGTCAGGGAGGTGTGATTGGGAAATAGATTTTTGACCGGAATGACAATAGCCGGATGTGAGGTGGTGAAAGGCATATTGCCATTATACAGTCACCGGAGATGATTAAACAATCAAATTTTCCATAATAACTGTGCATATGAACCTTGACAATTTAATGAAATATAATAACTTACCGAATAGTAAGTGACACAGTCACTTTTTTTGATAATTGAATATTCTTAGTTATAACCTGATAGGTCTCTAGAAATCTCCATCTTTTTGATAGAGTGACCACTAGAAAAAGACCTGAAAGGTCTTGAGGAGGTGTTTACACTGACCGGAGTTTATGTTAAAGATGATGAGTCATTTGAAAAAGCTCTTCGCAGATTCAACAAATTCTGTGAAAAGACAGGCATTTTGACAGACATCAAAAAAAACCAGTATTTTGAAAAGCCATCCGATGCCCGCAAGCGCAAACTTGCCGCGGCTAAAAGGAAAGCCAGAAGAAATAGAATGTTATTTGAAAGAAATATATAGTAATGTCTCTTTCTGAGCGATTGGAAAAAGATATAATTTTAGCCCTCAAAGCCGGCAATAAAGATAAACTGACCGTTCTTCGAGGGCTTAAATCTGTGCTCAAATATAAGCAAATTGATAAAGGTGAAAAGCTAACCGATGAGGAAGTTTTAAGTGCCCTTTCCGGCTCTGCTAAAAAGTGCCGGGAATCTATTGAGCAGTTCACAAAAGGCAACAGAACAGATCTGGCTGATAAAGAAGCTTCTGAACTCAAAATTATACAGGAATATCTCCCGGCTCAATTGGATGAAGCTGAGCTGACCAAACTGGTTGAGACCGCCATTGTCGAAACCGGTGCCGACTCTCTCCAGAAAATCGGGCTGATAATGAAGAATGTTATGCCAAAAGTTAAAGGGAAAGCGGACGGCAAACAGATAAATAAAATTGCCGCCCAGTTACTTTCAAAACCCGAATAACCCTATAAATTCTTGTTGGGCAGGATCCCCGTTACAGTGGGCGGCAGACGCCCCCGTCTGCCCCATATTTCATACATAAAAGTTAATCACATCTCCCTCTTGGTCAGACTTGTTGGGCTGTCCCCCCGCGATCCTGCCTTTTTGACCAACTTCTCACTCTAAGTCAGTTCGAGCGGAGTCGAGAACTCTGATTTGATTGTTGTGGACAAATGAGGGCTTATTTAATAGATTCTCATATGAATAATGAAGTGACCGCAAATCAGGAGGTATGAAATGTTTATTGTAAGAGAAACAGTCACGGCAAAACCAGGACAGGCGGGTAAACTATCTAAATTGTTCAGAAATGTATTCAACGATCCGAGTGTCAGAATATTGACTGATGAAGTTGCAGATTTCAACACCGTCATAATTGAAATGACCTTCAACAACCTGTCTGAGTTTGAAAGTTTAATGGATGGCTACCGGAAAGGTCAACCTGCTCCGACCATGGTGCCTGATGCCTTTGAACAGATGTCCAATTTCACCGAAATGTATTATACCGGCAAAAGGGAAATATTTAGAGTGGTGGAATAATTGTTCTTGTGGGCGGCAGATTCCCGCAAGTCAGTTCGAGCGGAGTCGAGAACTCTGATTTGTTTGTTGTGGACAAGTGGGGGCTTGTTTCATAGATTATCATATGCAAAATGAAGTTATCACAATACCACCCACCCCAAGCGGATGGGGCACCCGTGCATAAGATTAATTTCTTATTAGCGTTTCTGTTACTCATGAGCTTATCTCTTTCAAGTTGCAATGAAAGCGGGAGACCGGGTTTTGAAACCTCATCATTAGATGAAGGACAATGGGAAGTATTAATTGAATACTTTATCAGCAGGGAGGCCCGCTCAAGACAATTCTCTAAAGATCAATTCAAAGATATAGAGATTGAAACAGATTTCATTCAGATTCATGCTGACAAGGTAGCTTTGGTGCTCAGTAAATTCAAAGACACTATTGGAGTTTATCAAGGATACTTAATTGAATTCGATCCATTGAAAGTCAAAATTTTCTATGTAGAACTTGATAATCATCCAAAAATTATCTTGAATAGCAAAATTGATTGGTATAGAGGACTAAAAAAGTTAGATTCTCTCTGGAGTCTATTTGGTGACGATGAATTCTGGTTGTCTAAGAGAAAATGGAAACAAATATACAAACATGTCAAATTGAAACGCTATTCGGATGGAGGTACATATGAATGGGAAAATGGTTACAGTGTTCGGCACCTAATTGAGCTAAACAGCGGACCCCTAATCGCTAGTTCCAACGAACCAATAAGCGATGATCTTTTGGGATTGATTTTGACCACTCAAATTTCTAAACACCAATCTTTTCAAAAGGAATCTTCGACATTTACTGTTAGACAGGAATTTCTTGTCCGTAGTGACAACAGATTTATTGCTATTGTCAGCAAGAGGTCTGAGCAAAATGGAATCTTCAAAGCAGTAATTGGAAAACAAGTCAAAGACAGCATAGAATATCGATTTATATCTACAGAAGATTCAAACTTATCCGGAATCACAATGAAAAGGCACCTATACCGCCTAGACAAACGCTTGCTCTGGCAATATTTTGGAGATTACGGGTTTTGGGAAGATGAAAAGAAGTTCAATGAGAAATATGAAAATGCTGAAACTGAAATATATAGTATCCCGATAAATTAATATCAGGTGGCCTCAAATTGGCTGAATTTGCTGT
Source organism: Candidatus Zixiibacteriota bacterium (assembly GCA_022570975.1). GTDB lineage: Bacteria > Zixibacteria > MSB-5A5 > GN15 > FEB-12 > JACZYS01. The sequence continues at coordinate 3,979 of JACZYS010000098.1, forward strand.
CAAAATCCCCTAAAAGTTTTACTTGCTAAAAATTTAATCAAAACTCTATATTTTAGATATGAACTATAACATGAAATGGGGAGCTAAAATATGAACTGGGTTGATGGAATCCTGATTGTGCTGCTTTTGGGCTCGGTAATTGTTGGCTCTAAAAAAGGGCTGATAAGAGAGTTGATGGCATTTATTATTTTCTTTGCCTCAATAGTTGTCTGTTTCAATTATGCAGATAGTTTTTCGGTATGGGTATATGATAAAATAGGCGGCTCACCTCTGAGTTCCGCATTCATATCATTTATACTTCTTCTGGCTATAGCTTATGCTTCCTTTAAATTATTGGGGTTATTGTTTTACAAAATCGCCAATGTCAAAGAAAACACCAGAAAAGACCAGATGGGCGGAGCCTTGATCGGCTTTTTAAGAGGCTGGATTGGTGTCGGTTTTCTGACATTTATTGTTTTTCTTATGCCGATAACGCCCGACTCTTTCTATGATGAATTTGAAGAATCTTTCTTTGGACCTACCGTAGCCAAAACCATTCCCCTGATGTTTGAGGGAACGGCCAAATTACATCCCAAAAGTCCAAATTTTATGGACAAAATAGAAAGTACTCTTCTCCTTGAGCCTGCCGACGGCTCAATTTTAAACAGTGATAAAGTTGATGTTTACAAAGTTTTGTATCGACTGGAAAAATTCTTCACTACTTCGGCGGGCAGAATCCGATAGCTGATTGTTTTTTTATCATAAGCTCTTTATATTAAAACCGGCCTTAAACCGGTTTTATTTTTTATTAATGCGAGAATTATGATAAACAGGCATACATTAGAAACTCTTGAATACCACAAAATAATTGCCAGAATCAAGGAACTCTCCTTAACCCCTTACGGTCGAGATGAGATCGTTAAGATTTCACCATTTTTTGAGATTGAGCCTATAAAAAAACGGATGAGAGAGATAACTGAGTTGAGGGATATTGAGAATTTTGGTCTGCCCTTTCCGCTTTATCGCTCGGAAGACTGCCGGGAAGTTTTGGAAAAATCAGTCGTTGACGGAATCAAGTTAGAGGCAAGAGAATTTTTTCTGGTAAAAGAGCTTGTAGAAACTTCTACTCAACTATACCGCTATGACAAAGACCATCGGGAGAATTTCCCATTAATAACTGAGCATCTTGAAAATATTCGTTCATTTCCGGAACTTAACAAAGATATTGAAAAAGTTATTGACCATGACGGCTCCATAAAAGATTCGGCTTCTTCTGAACTGAGAAGAATCAGAAATTCACTTTTGGTAACCAGAAAAAAAATCATAAACAAACTGAACAAGTTGGTCTCATCGAAAAAATCGTCATCCGGCCGGCAGGATGATTTGGTCACTATCCGCAATAACCGTTATGTTATAACCATAGCTGCCAGCAGCTATAAATCAGATATAGGCATTCTCCATGACCGCTCTCAGTCCGGGGCAACTTTTTTTGTAGAGCCAAAAGAATCGGTAGAATTAAATAACCAATTGCATCTGCTGGCTCAGGAAGAACTTCTTGAGATTGACCGGATTTTGCGGGCCCTGACCAAAGAAGTTTCTATCAGAAGAGAACCGCTCCAACAAAATTGCCAAATTATTGGAAAGATTGACCTCATTCATGCCTGTGCAACATTTTCAAACAAGACCAACGGCTCGGCAGTCAGAATTAACCCTGATGCCTCTTTTGATCTTATTGAAATCAGGCACCCCCTTTTGATTCTTCAGCTTGGCGGAAAAGAAAAAGTTGTTCCCAACTCACTCTCCCTGGATGATTCAAGACAGGTGATTCTGATTACCGGACCAAACACCGGCGGTAAGACTATTGTCCTGAAAACAACCGGACTGCTTCTTCTTATGGCCCAATCCGGTCTTCACATTCCGGCCGATGAAAAATCAGAGGTCGGCATTTTTGAAAATATCTTTGCTGATATTGGCGATGAGCAGTCAATTGAGCTCTCCCTCTCCACGTTTTCATCGCATATCAGAAACATAATTGACGGCCTAAGCGAGGCCAACAGTCGAACATTTTTATTGTTTGATGAGATTGGTGCCGGAACCGACCCCAAGGAAGGCTCTGCTTTAGCCGAGGCGATAATTTTGCACGCTATAGATAAAAAGGCCCGGATGATTGTCACTACCCACTATTCGCAGCTTAAGACGCTGGCCATGGAATATCCGCAGATTGAAAACGGCTCTTTAGAATTTGACCGCGAAACCCTCTCCCCCACCTATCACCTCCAATTAGGAATGCCGGGGTCGTCTTATGCGGTTGAAATAGCCGGAAGGCTGGGGATGCCGGAGTCTATTTGTACTCAGGCTCAGAAACTAATTGGCTCAGAAGAAAAATCTCTAAATTCTCTTATATCATCGCTTGAAAAAGAGCTGATTCAAATTAAGAAAGACCGGGAGAAACTGACAGAAAGACTTGGGAAAGCCGAGCAGCTTCAGTTAGATTACGAAGAAAAGTTGAACCGGCTGACCAATGAACTTAGCACAGATAAAAGGGAAGCCTTGCTTGAGACCAGAGCATTTGTAGAGAGTACAAGAACAGAGATTGAACGACTGGTAGCAGAAATAAGGAAAACACAGGCATCAAAAGAGTCACTGAAAGAATTTCACCAAAAACTTAAAGCGACAGGTGAAACTCTGGCTCAAAAGCTGGCCGTGAAAACAGCTGAACCGGTTAGCAGCAGCGATTTTAAAGTTGGTGACCGAGTTGAGGTTCTTTCACTCAATCAGAATGGGCAAATAGAAGAACTTATTGGCAAAGAAAAAGCAAAAATTAAAATTGGAAATATGTTTACAACCGTTGCATTAAGAAATTTGATGCCGGCCGAACAAACTGGAATTGTCACAAACAAAAGAAAGAGAAATCTGAGCAGTTCTTACTCAGTCGATGCTATTGACTCCAACCAAATTCATTTGAGAGGCATGACCGTTGACGAAGCAATGGAACAGTTGGAGCGGTTTTTGGACAAAGCGGTAATTTCAGGATTGGAGCAGGTTTATGTCATCCACGGCAAAGGAACCGGAAAATTGCGAAGAATTTTGTCTGATTATTTAAAAGCAAGAAACGAAGTTGACTCCATCAGACTTGGAGACTATAACGAAGGCGGGGCCGGGGTGACCGTGGTCAGGCTCAAGAACTAAAATGATTCCTCAAGAGACAATAGAACAAATCAGGCAGTCAACCGATATTGTCCAAATTATCGGTGAGTATCTGCGGCTGAAAAAAAGAGGCCGGAATTTTCTGGCTCTCTGCCCTTTCCATACCGAAAAGACAGCTTCGTTTTCAGTCTCAAGTGACAAACAGATATTTCATTGTTTTGGGTGCGGCAAAGGCGGCAATGTCTTCAGCTTTTTAATGGAGCATGAGAAGATGTCGTTTGTGGAAGCAGTCAAGCTGCTTGCAGCTAAAACAAATATCCAAATTAAAGACGATTACAAATCAGATTACAACCGACAGGTCGCTGATAAAATATATTACGCCAACTCTCTGGCTGTTGAGTTTTATCATAAGCAATTGATGCTGCCCAAATATTCCGGCGTTCTAAAAGATTATTTGTTTTCGAAGAGAAAGATAAAACCGGAAACAGTCGAACAATTTTCGATCGGATTGGCCGGTGAAGAGTGGGAAGGATTTGTCAATTATGCCCGGTCAAAAGATTTGAAGGGCGAAGATTTACAAAAAGCCGGGCTGGCCACAAGATCAGAAAAAAACCAAAAATATTACGACCGTTTCCGGCAGCGGTTGATGTTTCCAATTTTTAATCTCAGTCAGAAACCGATAGCCTTTGGAGGACGCACTCTCAAAAAAGGTGAACCGGCAAAATATATCAACTCGCCGGAAAACGCCGTCTACAAGAAGAGCCGCGTTCTCTACGGCCTTCGCGACGCGAGAGAGGCGATCAAGTCGACCGGCGCGGCCATTCTCGTGGAAGGCTATTTTGACGTCCTGCGATGTATGGACGCCGGCATCAAAAATGTGGTGGCGCCGTGTGGAACGGCCTTGACCGCCGAACAAGCGCAATTGATTCACCGATACGCGTCGGAAGCGGTCGTCGTGTTCGACGGTGACCCGGCCGGGATCCGCGCTGCGCTGAGGAGTATCGGCCTGTTAGTGGCCACCGGTCTGCGCGTACGCGCGCTCACCCTTCCGAACGGCCAAGACCCCGACGACTACCTTCGCGACGAAGGCGCGGAAAAATTCCGCACGCTCTACGAGGGGGCGCCCGACTTCGTCACCTATTATATCGAATCGAACAGCCATCGGACCGACACCATCGAGGGCCGGACCGAACTGGCGCGGGAACTCTTCGGTATATTCCGCGGGATTGACGATTCCCTGCGGCGCGACGAATACGTCAAGCAATTGGCCAAACAGCTTAACCTCGATCCGTGGCGCTGTCTGCACGAATTCGAAGGGTACCTCCGCGGAGCGACCGAGCGGGCCCGACGCGCCGCGCCGGCGACCCCGCCGCCCCAATCGTCAACGAAGACCGATCCCGAAGACGTCTCGTTTCTTGCCGTCCTCCTGGAACGGGACGATCTCTTGTCCGGGCTCCGCGACTCCTTGGAGGCGCATACGCTGCCCGACGGGTCTCTCGGAGAGGTCTTGGAGGCGCTCGTCGAGGGGAGTCCGGCCGACGCCCTCGCGCGAATCGATTCGGACGACGCCCGCGCCTTGTATTCGGAAGCCGCGAACACCGAGGAGCGCGCGGGCGACCGCGGCGCCCATCTGGTCGAGGAGCGTATCGTCAATTTCCGACGAGCGTGGCTCAAGGGGGAGGCGCTGCGCGCTCAACACGAACTGGAATCCGCCGAAAAACGTCAAGACGATTCGGCGGTAATGGAATGGATGCGCAAGAAACAGGGCTTGTACGAAGAAATGGATCGCCTTCAAGTGAACCCTGATTCCTTGCGGTCGGCGCCCGTTTAGTTTTAGTAGATTACGCCCGTCAAGAACTGAGGAACGAAATGCCCGCGACGAAAAAGAAGAACACGACGAACAAGAAAATCG
>JACZYS010000099.1:0-4580 GCA_022570975.1 Candidatus Zixiibacteriota bacterium
ATTTTTTGATACCCAGTTCTGACCTCCGTCTTCGGTTTTTAATATGATACCATATCCACCCACAATCCAGCCATTTTGTTTGTCATGAAAAAAAATATCGTGTAAGTAGCTCAAATTGTTGCTTTCCTGTTCGCTCCAGGTTATTCCACCGTCAGAGGTGTGATCAATTATACCATATTCACCAACTACCCATCCACTGAGACTGTCCAGAAAATACATGCCATGGAGCCAGGAGCTTGTTTTGTGATTCAGTTCCCATTTCCGCCCACCGTCAACAGTTTTCACAATCCACCCGGGTGCGGTATATGCCCAGCCCAGCTGTTCATTTTGAAAAATTAACTGGTTATATCCAACTATGTTAACTTCTCCAATGTCAGTCCAGGTGATTCCTCCGTCTTCTGTATATAACAGAGCTTCAATGCTGCCTGAAATCCAACCATGAAGTGAATCTATAAAATAGACGGTATGAAAGGCGTCGTTACTGGGATCAACATTAGCAATTTGTCTTTCCCAGTTAGTACCGCCGTCGTTTGTATGCAGGATTGTAGCCCTGGAGCCTACCATCCAGCCAAGCTGATTATCTAAGAAAAACATGTCCCTAAAATGTCCATCAATTTCTATAAATTGTTTTGTCCAGTTTTTGCCGCCGTCTTTGGTGCTGAGAATCGTTGCGTCAGTTTGGCTGAAAGCCCAACCGTTATTTTCATCGGAAAAGATTACTTTCCAAAGCCTGCCGAAGTAGTTGCTTTCTTGATTTATCCATGTATCACCGCCGTCATCTGTGAATAGAATTGTCCCGCCACTGCCTACCGCCCAGCCCTTGTTCTTATCTACAAAATAGACTGAATGCAGCCCGTAAAAGGTAGGATAAGGGTTCTGCAATTGCCAGCCAACAGCTTCTGAAATAACACCATTCCCTCCTGAAATAGTGATAGGATTTTTCTCTGTAGAACAGCCTATCCAAGTTAGTAATGCCAACAAAAGAAGGGCTTTAAAAAAACGATTAATTAGCATATTGAGCTCACCTGGTGAAATACGGTTAAATCTTCGTGGACAATTTAATTTAGCATATAATGCAGAAATTCCAAGAAATTTCTTGACAAAACTGATGAGCTAATAATATTATTAATTATAAATTTATATATAATTTTAGCGTAGCGACAAAATCTAGAAAAAAGTGGATTGCATATCCTTCCAAATTCTCACTCATCACACCGCAAGCAGATGGGCAGTCACATCTGTTGATTGGTGTACTAGTGTACCTTCCTCACTCCCATGGCAACTTATTCGGACTGAAGAAATATCTGGGGCGAGTTCGGAATCCCGTAACCGGGTAGCCTACATTAGGTATAGTAAAAACACCGCCGGTGTTCTTATAATAAAGTTTTAATGTTTCTGTCTGCCAACCTGCATCAAGAATTACTGCGGCAAATCTCTTTTTTCTGTATTCCTCCTGAAGCTGTTCAGAAAGCTCTCTTTTCAGAGTCGAATCCACCCGCATTACATCACCGAGCGCCATTTTGTGAGCGTAACTCCTTTTGCCGGCTAGCTGACCAATATAGCCGTGATATGCTATATATACTTCGCCGTCAATGTCAGCCACCGCTTCTACAAATTGCTGCCAGGCCAAGCGATCAAGCTCGGTTGGAATACGTTTGGAGGCATCGTATTGCAAATACGAGAATTGAAAAGCGATTAGTCCCGTCACCAGAACAATCATGCTCATTCTCATTGATGCCTCCGATCGCAAAAATGAAGCCAGTGCCAGTCCACAAATGATCGCAAGAACAAGGTAGGCAGGTATAAGAACGTTCAGAAAACCGCCAGTATGAAGTCTGCCAAGCCAGGAAGCCACCACCATTCCGGCCGCCATCCAGACGTAGAATACTGCAGTTGATCTTTCACCTCGTACAATTTCTCGTATTAGCCATACTACTGTCACTGTGAAAGATATCGGCAAAGCCAGGAACAGATCATGTGTCCAGAATTTCGTATAGTACTCGCTCGTCCAGACATGCTCACCAGGGACCGTCAGCACGTGGAATGTGAACCATCCTTCGGTCAGAATATGCCCAAGCCAAGCGGAACAGCCCACAAGGACCACAACGCCGGTGCACATCCATAGCGCTCGCATACGATGTTGTATGATTAGTGCCATACAGACACAAGCGACCATAGGAAGAGCAGTCTGTTTGGTCAATATTGACAGGGAGAAAAATAGTGCGGCCGTAAGGCTCCCCTTGAGAGTGAAATGAAACCTCACCAGATAAATGCCACCCAAGAAAAACGTAAGAAACAAAGAATCCATTCTTGCAATGTCAAACCACGACCCGGAAATTCCGAAAGTGCCAATGAACAGTCCAGCAGCAAGAATTCCGGATGAAACATTAGTTGTCTCCTTATGCACAATTCGGAAGACGAGCACGAAATTTGCCAGTGAGGCCAGAAGCGAAACCAAACGTAGTGGGAAAAAACCGATTCCGACTACTTTTGCGACTAGCGCGCTGATCCAAAAATAAATCGGCGGGTAAATCGCAGATACGAAATCTAGTGACGGCTTCGGATAAAGCGATTTCCCATGATAAACACGCAGCATGTGATCTACCATGCTGCCTTCCATCCATTCTAATTCGAATGGATAATCGATTCTCTGCAGAGCTACCCGAAGAAAGAGGCTAAGAAAAATAATTGCTGCCAGATATGTTGTAACTTCAGGCAGCCGGCTTATAATTTTTTGAGTCAAATTTGTCATTGTTTCCTCTTGATCAGAGATAGCCTATTCGTAAACATCTTCTTAGCTGTTTCAAAATCAGCTTGCCGGCTTAAAATAATTCCTGTACGGCTTGAATTCTAAGGATAGACAAAAACTGCTGTGATTTGTAATTACCATGTGCACAATATAACATCTCATGCAGAAAAAAGCTAAATTACTGAATAACTCCAAGATTAAGTAATTGTAAAGTTGGTTTGGATCATAAAACCATTATTTTTTTGTTTTCTTGTTTTTGGCAGCTATTGCCATAATCAGGGCGACAACCGGTCCCAATGCCACACCAATTGCCACTCCAATGGCCAAATTGTTATTTGCGGCACCAATGCCAGCACCGATTCCGACTCCAAGAGCAATCCCCACGCCCATATAATTGGAAATTGACTTCTTATCCAATTTGCATTCCCGCTTTTCACTTAAATTTTGATCTTCCATCATACTCTACTTTTAGGGTTTCTTCTTAACTCTGCCGATATTCTACGTCAAATAGTCCACTTTGTTGCGACTCATTACGATGTGACGAATTGCCATGAGTGTTAACTGTGGCTATTTTAATTATTATGTCTGAATCTCCGTGAGCGGCAGTCGCCCCCATCTGTCAGTCAAAACGATCAAATTTACTTTACGTGATTTTTAATCCAGGCAGTGGAAACAGATTTTGGTCTGGTGAGCGGAGAACCGAGGGCTCGGTTGACAACCAGTTGGGCCAGCATGCCCATCATTCTTGAGACAGCAAAAACAACCGTGTAATATTCAAATTCTTTCAAGCCATAAAAGTATAAGATTGAACCGGAACCGGCATCAACATTTGGCCAGACCGAAGCAGCCTTGCCGTGTTCTTTCAAAACTTTTGGGACAACTCTGAATACCCGGTCAACGGTTTTGAAAATTTCATCGTCTTTGAGATGCTTTATACCAAAATCGTGTAATGCTTTATAGCGTGGGTCGGTGACTCTCAATACAGCATGACCATAACCGGGGATTACTTTTCCGGCGTTCAGAGTTTCCCAGGCGTGGTCTTCAATCTGTTTTTCAGTCGGGCAGCCGCCATACTGTTCCATTGTCTCAATAATCCATTTCAGACATTCCTGATTGGCCAGTCCGTGCAGAGGTCCGGCCAGTCCGTTGAGTCCGGCTGTGGCTGCATAATAGGGATCAGATAATGCAGAGCCTACGGTGTGACAGGCGTTGGCCGAGACGTTGCCGCCTTCGTGGTCAGAATGAAGCACCAGATAAAGACGCATCATCATGGCCGTGTCCCCTTTTCTGGGATTGAGTCCCAGCATTTTGATATAGTCAGCACCCATGTGAAGTTTTTTTGAGGGAGCAATCAGCGGTCCTTTTTTGTATTTCATTCTATAAACCCCGGCAGCGATTGTATGAACCGTGGCCAGAAGTTTCATGGAGTCTTCCAAAGTTGCTTCCCAATATTTATCTTTTGTCAGACCTTTGGAGTATTCTTTACGGAAAACAGATTCGTTTTCCATGGCCAAAATAGCGGTGTTGAGCATGGCCATTGGGTGGGAAGATTTATGCATAGCTTTTAATACTTTCCAAATATATCCGGGGACTTCATTTCTGGTTTTTAATTCTTTGCTGAATTGTTCAAATTCTGCTTTTGTGGGAAGCTGACCGGTGATGAGCAGCCAGAAAACTTCTTCAGGATATCGCTCAGTCAGTTTCGCAATCGGAATACCCCTGATAATAAGTCCTTTGTCGGGGGAGACCAGGGAGGTATCACATATCATTCCCTTGATGCCCCGCATACCGCCAAAAGCCTGAGATACGACAACCTCAGAAATCTTCCGGT
>JACZYS010000099.1:4590-8963 GCA_022570975.1 Candidatus Zixiibacteriota bacterium
GTCACCAAATTTCTTGAGAATTTCTGCTTTTTCTTTGCGGAGTGCCGGTATTTTGGAAGCTAATTTATCTTTTATGCTTGTCGCCATTTTTCATCCTTGTTTTTTTTACCAATTTACCGGTCTATTGGTTTTATTTCCTTATCTGCTTTTTAAATAATTCAAAAGCACTAAAAACTTAATGATATTATCGGCATAAGTCAACTATACCATTCCCTTTATCAATGAAATTATTGCAAATTCAAAAATATTTTTTTCGGGTTCAGTCTGTTTGAAAAATCAAAGGTTTCTTTTAAGAATTTCATAGCAGAAAGAGTGTTTTTGTCAAATTCAAGCGGCAGAAATTTTCGTTTCTCAATTCCAATTCCGTGCTCTCCGGAAAGAGAGCCGGAAAGCTCAATTGTTTTTTTCATCAGCTCTTTTATTCCGCGTTCAATCTCGGCAATTTCTTCGTCAGAACCGGTTTCTGACATGTAGTTGACATGAAGATTTCCGTCTCCGGCATGGCCGAAGGCGTTTATCCGGATTTTATATCTGCTATTGAGCTCAGAGACAAATTTTATCAGTTCTGTAAATTTGGAGTTAGGGACAACGACATCTTCTGATATCCTGATTTTTGAGATTGCTTTTACGGCCTTTGACAGATTTCTTCGCACTCGCCAGAGTTCATCACTTTTCTGCTTATCTGATTCAGATCTAATAAATGTCGCCCCGTTCTTATTTGCAATTGAAGAAATCAGGTCAGATTCTTTTTGGCGATGCTTGTGCGAAGTTTCAATCAGCAACAGGGCAGCGCTGTCATTGAGAGCCTCGAGTCCTTCTGATTTCTCATACTGATTGGAGCATAAGGCGGCATCTCCGTCCAAGTATTCCATGACCGTCGGAATCAGACCGCCTCCCCTGATATCAGCAACAGTTTTGGCCGCATTTGAGGGGTTGTCGAATGAGATCAAAAATGTATTGCCGGTTTTAGGTAAGTCAATAAGTTTCAGACAGAGCTCGGTTATTATTGCCAGTGTTCCCTCCGAGCCGATTAAGATATCATTAAAATTAAAACCCTGATTATTGCTATAACATCCGCTCAGGAGAATTTCCCCTTCAGCCGTCACTGCTTTCATCCCCAATACATAGTCTCTGGTGACTCCATATTTTAGACACCGCAATCCTCCGGCGTTCTCAGCAACATTTCCCCCCATAGTTGACTCGGCGTATGATGCCGGGTCAGGGGGATAGGTGAGGTCAAATTTTCGGGCTTCATCATCCAGCTCTTTGGTTAAAGTTCCCGGGCCACAGACAGCTGTTTTTGTCTTAGGGTTTACTTTTAGAAAATTGATGTTTTCGGTAGACAGTAAGACTCCTCCGGCAAGGGGAACACATCCTCCGGAAAGCCCGGTTCCGGCCCCTCTGGCGGTAATTGACAGGTCATTTTCTTTGCAGAATTTGATTGTGGCGATGACATCTTCTGAAGACTCTGCCATGACGATAACATCGGGGATACCTCTGTGCTCGGTTGCATCGGTAAGGTATTTCTGGTTAGCATGAACATCTTTGATAAGGGCATCTTTGTTGCTCAGTAAACCGGCAAGTATTTCAAAGTTTGTGTTCATGTTTTATCTTCACAGAGTTAAACTATTATTTTTCTAAGATTCGGGACTGCTCTTTTTATTGCTGCTCTTTGATGGAGAGCTTGATTTGGAATCAGTTTTGGAGCCGGTCTTGGCATCAGTTTTCTTATCGCCCGGCTTTTTAGGAGTGACGCTGTCTTTGGAAGCATCTTTTTTGTACTGACTACTCCTATAGTCGGTAACATAAAAACCCGAGCCCTTAAACAAAAAACCCGAACCTCCGGAAATTAATCTTTGAATTTTACCATCACACTCAGGACACTTGGTAAGTGCTTCATCGAGCATTGATTGAAACTCTTCAAATTCATGCTGGCAGTCGTTGCATCGGTACTGATAGGTAGGCATTTTATGCTCTGAGTAAGATTAAATTAACTCAGCTATTCCTTCTTTTAGTTTTTTGCATCCGCTTTCAATTTCTTTTAGAGATGAGGCAAACGAAATTCTAAGGCTGCTTTCTTTTCCGAAGGAGGCTCCGGGGACAACAGCCACTTTTTTATTCTCCAATAAGTACAAAGCCAATTCATTGGATTTGAAAAATTTGCTATCTCTAAAGTTGAGTTTGGACAAGTCCAGCAAAATATAAAAAGCTCCCTGAGGTTCAAACAGTTGAGCACTTTCAATTGAGCCCAAAATCTCAATAGCCAGATCACGTTTTTTAATCAAGGCCTCAACCGCATTCTGACTAAAATCTTTATCGGATTTAAGAGCAGATAGCGCTGCTTTTTGAGATATGGAGCTGGCGTTGGAAGTGGTATGTGACTGCACCAATGCCACCGCATCAATTATATCCTTTTGGGCGGCACAATAACCAATTCTCCAACCGGTCATGGCGTATGCTTTTGAAAAACCGTTGACCAACAAGGTACGTTCTTTGATTTTATCGGAAAGCTGTATGGGGCTGATAAACTGTGACGGCGGATAAATAATTTTCTCATATATCTCATCTGACAAAATCCAAATGTCATTTTCAACCGCATAATTGCCAACAAGTTCAAGTGATTCACGATTCAATAAGGCCCCGGTTGGGTTGTTGGGGGAATTCAAAATTATCATCCTGGTTTTGTCCGTCACCGCACTGGCCAGAGCGGTTTCTGTTATCTGGTAGCCGTCTTCAATCTTGGTTTCGACAATTACCGGTTTGGCTCCACACATCTTGATCTGTTGAAAGTATGAAACATAATACGGCGAGAAAATTATAACTTCATCACCGCTTCCACAGGTTACATATATCAAACTGTATAATGCCTGTTTGGCACCAGAGGTAATCAAAATCTCATCTACAACATATTTGACATTTAATGTTTGAAAAATTTCATCAGCAACCGTCTTTCGCAATTCTGTTATGCCGCGGTTTAATGTGTAACGGGTGAAGCCGGTTTTGATAGCCTCAATTCCACCCTGGCGGGCATTGACCGGAGTGTCTTCGCTTAATTCACCGGCAACTAAGGAGATGATCTCTTCACCTTTGCTCCTCAGCTTTTGCACTTTTGCAAAAAAAGCAAGGGTACCGGACATTTCCAGTTGAGAGAATCTTTCAGAAAATTTCAAACTCATTTCATTATTACAATCTCTTTAGAGAGTTGGACCGGCGTTGATAACGTCATCGGAACAGCCTTCTTTATAGTCAGCAAAATTTTTGATGAAGTTTTGAGCCAATTCCTTCTGTTTTTTAATGAAAGCATTTTTGTCAGACCAGGTATCGATTGGGTTTAAAACTTCCGAAGGAACATCTTCGCAAGACTGGGGAACCATGAACCCAAAGATTTCATCTCTTTTGAATTCAACATCCTTGAGTCTTCCATCTAAGGCCGCATTCAACAAGGCTCTGGTATGTTTGATTGACATCCGCTTGCCAACGCCGTAAGGTCCGCCGGTCCATCCGGTATTTACCAGCCAGCAGTCAGAATTATGGTCGGCAATTCTTTTTTTGAGCAGTTGGGCGTATTTGTATGGGTGATGAACCATAAAAGGTGCCCCGAAACAGGTTGAAAAAGTGCTCGCCGGGTCTTTACCCATAGACATTTCTGTTCCGCCGACTTTGGAAGTATAACCGGAGATGAAATGATACATGGCCTGCTCAGCCGTAAGTCTGGCAATAGGAGGCATGACCCCGGAGGCATCGCAGGTAAGCATGATGACATTTTTTGGATGGCCGGCCATTTTTTCGGGAACGGCATTGTCAATAAAGTTAAGAGGGTATGCCGCCCGGGTATTTTCGGTTAGCGAGTCGTCGGTCAAATCAAGCTCTCTGGTAATCTTATCAATAACAACGTTTTCCAAAATCGTTCCAAACATTTTGGTGCAGGCAAAAATCTGCGGCTCGGCCTCGGCTGAAAGATTTATAACCTTGGCATAACAGCCGCCCTCAAAATTAAAAACACCGTCGTCGCTCCAGCCATGTTCATCATCACCAATCAATGGCCTCTTGGGGTCGGCAGAAAGAGTTGTCTTGCCGGTTCCGGAGAGTCCAAAAAAGAGGGCCGAATCACCGGATTGGCCGACATTCGCCGAGCAATGCATCGATAGGACGCCCTGGAGGGGCAGGATGTGATTCATGATCGTAAAGATGCCTTTTTTCATCTCACCGCCATACCAGGTCCCGCCGATAATCGCTATATTCTTCTCAATATTGAAGATAATGAAGTACGCTACGATGCGGATACTTTTTTACACGGCCATTTCAAATGTGTAAAATGTCAACAAATAATAATCATATGCTTGGGCACAATCTATTAAGAGTTACAGTCGGTC
>JACZYS010000100.1 GCA_022570975.1 Candidatus Zixiibacteriota bacterium
GTTGTTGCCTGGCAGGAATTGCCGACCCATCTGGGATGGCAAAATCATTAGCCCTGTACAATCTAATGGAAAAAAATCCGGGATACGATGCTATTATGTCTCCCAACTATAAAATTGTAACCGAGAAGCCTTGTGGAATTCCTATTATATCAACTACAACAGTGACCGTTACAGCGCGTTTAATAAAATACAAATAAAAATAAAAATTTAGTTTACTCAAAAAATTGAAAATAGCTTCAAAATATCGGTCAGATTCAAATCCGGCATCGGATCCAAAAATAAATTTCCCCATAAGTTGGTCTTTATTAAAAAGGCCGGTTTTAATTTGTGAATTGCCTATATCAACAACCAAAATCATAAGTAACCTCAATCATCTTTTTTTCTCTTACTACAATATTTATCAAGATTTGTCCCAATTGGCAAGTTAACAAGCGATAAACGACCAAAGTTCAAAAAAGAAACAATATCTCCAATTGCCCTTTCAGCTACTGTACTTGAAACTATTGATGTCGATAATGACAAACAATATGAACAAGATTAAATTCCAAAACCTATTTTTCCTCTTTCTTGCTCTTTTAACAACTTTCTTCTTTTACACCGGATGCAAAAGAGACTACAAAATAATTAAGGCAGAAAAATCAGAAGTTTATCAAGTATCAGAAAAAAACAAACAAGAAATAACAAAAACAGACAGCACCGCAAATCCGCATACAACAGCTCCTGAAAGAATAGATTCTGACTGGGACAGAAGTTATCATCTGGGGAAGACTTTTATGTCTCAAGAGAAATACCTGGAAGCGTTGGCTCATCTTAAAACGGCCTTGGATGAGGTTGATAACTCTGTCAACAACAGGTACAAAGTATATTTTGGTCTCGGTGAATGTTATGAAAAACTGGGCAATGACAAACGAGCATTCATGGCATTTTATACAGCCAGTAACATAAAGCCAGACTCAAAGGAAGCCTTGAAAGCCGTCCGGCGACTCAGGCGAACAGCACAACTGAAATGATTCAGGATTTCATATTGACAATTGCCCTTGTTCGAGTTTCAATTTAATTCAGATGGAAAATTTTCAGGTAAAAGAACTTTCAATTGATGATTATGACCAGATAATCAGACTCTGGGCCGATTCCGGTCTTCCTTATAAACCTTATGGAAGAGACTCCCGGCAAATGGTTATGCTTGAAATGGAAAGAGCAAACTGTTCCTACTGGGGAATTTCTGACTCCGATCATCTCATAGCATGTGGAATCGCCAACTTTGATGGACGACGGGGCTGGATAAACCGGGTGGCTGTTCATCCCGATTTCAGAGGAAAACAACTTGCCTTTTTGGTGATAGAGTCATGCGAGAAATTCTTGTATGAATTAGGGGCTGTTGTTATTTGTGCCCTAATTGAAGATATAAACTATCCGTCAATTTCTTGTTTTCAGAATGTTGGATATGCATGTGAAAAAGATTTTCTCTATTTTACTAAGAGGAAAGATCCTAAAGATTAAAAGCGGGAGTTGGCATAAGTGCAACTCAAACTCCAACGATACATGTGACCCTATGATCGAAACAAAAAAACTGGCACCAGTATTGGATGCCAGCTTCATATTTTTTGATATTATGAGATATTACAAAATTGTTTCAAATGCTTCTTTGAAAACTTCGTAAGGACGTGGTCCTATAAACCTTTCTACGGCAAGACCATTGTAATCTATGACCTTGGTGAGATTTCCGTTGCGGTCAAAAAACAATGTCGAGGGTACTCCGGTAACTCTGTACTTGATTGCGGTCTGTCTGTCGTCAACCAACAAAATCCAGTCCATCCCGGCCTGACTGGCAAATTCCGCAACTTGTTGAGGTGAATCTCTTAGGGCCAAACTAACAATCTCTATACCTTTTGGTTTGTATTCTTTGTATAATTTTACTAATTCAGGTATTTCTTTCCGGCACGGCGGGCACCAGGTTCCCCAAAAGTTAACGACCAACGGTTGTTTTCCCATCCATTCGCTGGAGCTTCTTTTGACACCATTAAGATCATAGGCCGTGAAGCTATATTTGGAATTGGTTTCGGCGGTTTGAGCTGATTCAATTTTAGTCAGATTAGAATCGCTTTGGTTTTCATCACTTCCACAAGAGACAAGAAAACAGAAACCAATTAGTAAGATTGTTATCAAGATGAGTTTTTTGATCATTTTTAATCCTTGAGATAATTAAGGTTGCTTTTTCTGTTGAGAGTTATCTTTTTCCGGTTTATATTTCTCTTCATGTACAAATGTAAGTGCTTTCATAAAAGTTTCAGCCGGCTGATAACCGCTCAAAGGACCAATCTTACTGCCGTCTGATTCCAAAAACCAGAAAGCCGGGAATCCTCTTACGCCAAATTCCCTGCTGGTCAAATCTCTTTCTGAAATTTTATAACCGTCAATATCAAGTTGATTCTTTGAATCTCCAACAACTCTGACAGAGACAAAATTATCGTTCAGCATTTTTATTACATCCGGGTCCGTAAAAGTTTCTCTGTCCATTTTTTTGCACCATCCACACCAGGATGTAGAGAAATCAATAAAGATTTGCTTGTTGGTATTGGCCCCCAATTTCAATCCTTCCGGGTAAGTCTTCCAGTCAATCTCTTTTAACTCCTGCTCGGTCTTTTCTTCTTTTGCCGGTTTTTCATTCTTCTTTTTTTCAACGGCCAATAATAGGCTGACAGAAATTACCATTACAAAAAAAAGATACAGGGCTATTTTAAAATTCTTCATCTATAGGACCTTTGTCTTATACTAAATTCTATTTAGTGGTCTCAGAAACACTTCTGACTCACCCAATTTATCTTTCAAACTATTGAGTAATTCAAAGTCTATTCTGACATTATACTTCCTCGACCTGATAAAAACCTCAGAACCATTTTGTTTTGCGGCGATCAATACCGGTGTATCTCCCTTATATTTCTCCAATGAAGAAAAAACTTCTTCTAAGATAGTATCGGAGTAGTTTTCGTCAACCTTTATAACGAGTTGACACTTAAAATGTTCCGTCAGTTTTTCAATTGGAGCAATCTCGTTGACTATTATCTTTGGAGCCTCATTTTCCCTTGTTGAGACTCTTCCGGTTACTAAAACCATACTGTCAATTTTCAGCAAATCCTGACATTTTTCATAGCAACTGGAGAAAATAATCAATTCGGCATTTCCACTGTAATCTTCAATGGTTGCGAAGGCCATCTGGTTTCCTTTTTTATCAGTGTTCTTCCTGACAACCGCCACTATTCCCCCTACCGAGACTTCCCGGTCGTCAGGGACATTACCCAAATTGCTGAGATTTAAGGAAGTTAAAGAGCGCAGCTCATTTTTAAATTTGTCGAGCGGATGACCGGAGACATAAAATCCAAGCATCTCTTTTTCTTTTCTTAGTTTTTCAGCCGTTGTCCACTCGCTGATATCTTTTAAGGCCGGTGCAACTCTTTCCACACTCTGCCCCTGAGCAGCAAAAAGGTCATGACTGTTGTCTGTTAGTCTGACCTTATGACCAAATTCAAGCATCTCTTCAACCAGAGCAAATTTCTGAGACCTGAACCCTTCCATCGAATCAGATGCACCGGCGGCAATAAGTGATTCAAGGGTTCTTCTGTTTATTGTCTTAACATCAACCCGTCTCACCAGATCAGATAAGGTATTGTATTTTCCACCGGCTTCTCTTTCTTTCACAATTGCTCTTGCCGGAGCATCGCCGACATTTTTGACTGCCTTAAGGCCAAATTTTATTTTTTCATTTACCACAGAAAAATCAATCTGTGATTCATTCATGTCCGGAGGCAAAACTTCAATTTTCAATCTCCGGCAATCTTCCATTAAAAGATAAATGCGGTCCGATGAGTTTATTTCCGAAGTCATAAGTGCGGCCATGAATTCTTTCGGATAATAATTTTTGAGCCAGGCCGTCTGGTAAGCAATAAAAGCGTAGCAGGTTGAGTGGGCTTTGTTGAAACCATAGCGGGCAAAAGTTTCTATTTGATTAAAAACTTCCTCTGATATTTTTCTGTCAATTTTCTTTTTATCTGCCCCGGCAATAAATTCTTTTTTCTGCTGAGCCATCAGCTCCGCATCTTTCTTGCCCATTGCCTTTCTGAGCAAGTCTGCCTTTCCAAGGGAGTAACCGGCAAAGAGGTTGGCAATTTTTAAAACCTGTTCCTGAAAGACAATAACACCATATGTATCGCCAAGAATATCTTCCAAAATAGGATGCAGAAAGACCTGCTTCTTGCTGCCGTTTTTACAATCTACATAAATATTTATCATTCCGGAATCAAGCGGTCCCGGTCTGTAAAGAGCGTTCATGGCGGTAATATCGGTGAAATTGGTAGGTTTCAATTTCCGCAAATAATCACGCATTCCCGAAGATTCAAACTGAAAAACACCTACAGAATTACCAGTGGCAAAAATTTTGTATACTTCCGGATCATCTAATTCAACATTGTCAATGTCAATATCAACGTCGTGATTTTCTTTAACCATTTTGAGGCAGTCATCAATGACGGTAAGCGTTCTTAAACCAAGAAAATCCATTTTCAGAAGGCCAATTTTCTCGACCATCTTCATATCATACTGAGTCGTAATTTCGTCTTTGCTCCCTTTAAAAAGGGGAACATAATTTGTTAAGGCTGTTGGCGCTATAACAACTCCGGCGGCATGGGTGGAACAATGTCTGGAGAGCCCTTCGAGCGTCATGGCATAATCCAAAAGTTTGGCAACACGCTTATCAGATTTTCTTAGTTCAGCCAATTCGCGTGATAATATGAGCGCATTTTTTAAAGTTATACCAATTTTTTCCGGAATCATTTTGGCGATCTTATCAACTTCGCCATAAGGTATCCCCATCACCCGGCCAACGTCTCTGATTACTCCTCTGGCTGCCATGGTGCCAAAAGTTATTATCTGGCTGACGTTATCTTTCCCATATTTTTCAATTACGTACTGGATAATTTTATCCCGACCCCGGTCAGCAAAATCAATATCAATATCCGGCATGGAGATTCTTTCCGGATTCAAAAATCTTTCAAAGAGGAGATCAAATTTTATCGGGTCAATTGCTGTAATGCCTAACGTATATGAGACCAGAGAACCAGCAGCCGAACCTCTTCCGGGACCCACCCTGATAGATTCTTTTCTGGCATAGTCACAAAAATCTTTAACAATAAGAAAATATCCGGCATAACCCATCTGTTCGATTACACCTATTTCATAGTCCAGGCGAGTTTTGAGAGTATTTGTCATCTTGCCATACTTTTCCTCCACGCCCTCAAGACAGAGCTTCTCCAAATAATCATTGGCATCAACAAAAGCCCTGGGGATAGGAAAGCGAGGCAGCTTAAGTTTACCCAATTCCAACTCAAGATTACACTCTTCGGCAATAGCAACTGTGTTCTCCATCGCTTCTTTAAAATCACCGAAGGTAGCTTCCATCTCTTTGGGTGATTTAAAATATATCTGAGTGGAGTTATATTTCATTCTGTTAGTGTCTTCAAGCATCTTGCCGGTCTGAATACAGAGCAGGGCATCATGGGCATCGGCATCCTGCTCTCTTAAGTAGTGACAGTCATTGGTCACCACCATTGGAATTGATGTCTCTCTGGCTATAGCATCAACTTTGGGGATTAAATCAAGCTCCTGACTGAGGCCATGGTCTTGAATCTCCAGATAGAAATTCCCTTCGCCAAAAATCTCCTGATACTCTCTGGCAATCATCACCGCTTCATCTGTTCTCCCGGCCGAGAGATGCCAGTTCACTTCACCCTTTAAACAAGCAGAAGTAGCAATGAGTCCTTCGGAATGCTGTCTCAATAATTCCTTGTCTATCCGGGGTCGATGATAAAATCCTTCCAAAAATCCTGCTGTGTTAAGTTTCATCAAATTTTTATAACCGATTTCATTTTTTACCAGCAAGATTAAGTGGAAGCCGCCGTCCGGGTATTTGCCGGAAGGTGTCTTATCCAGTCTGCTTCCTCCGGCCACATAAGCCTCACAGCCAATAATTGGTTTAATCCCCGCTTTTTGAGCTTTGGTGTAAAACTCAATAGCACCAAACATATTACCATGGTCAGTTATTGCCAGAGCCGGCATTTTGTACTCTTTTGCCATGGCAATAGCAGTGTCAAGCCGGCAGGCACCGTCAAGGAGCGAATACTGGGAGTGGGTGTGAAGATGTACAAAATTTGAATATTTCATCTCTGGCCAATCAAGTTAAGCTATCACTTTAATTGATTATATTATGGCCAAAAAAAGAGCAGTCGTCAATGACTTTGTAATTATTTAAAATGAACAGAAACAAAAAAAGCAGCCCATAAAGAGCTGCTTTTTTCATAGGGAGGGATATGAGATTTTTATATTATTCTAAATCTGCTAACAATTCCGGCACCGGCTAACCCAAGTGTAAACAATAGTGCGGTTGTTGGTTCCGGTATTATTGATGCGCCGTCATGTGAGAATGGGGCAAAAACTCTGCGCCCTTGTTCATCATCATAAAAGCCATAAGCATCAAAGTGAGTACCTATGTATTCAGTATGAACCTGGAATTTAAATATCTGACCATAAATATTACTTCCGCCATCGCTGTCAGGAATATAATCCTGAACTTCAACCCAGTTATTTGGGTCCTGTTCGGTTACAGATGCTACAAGAAGCTGTACATAATTTGAAGGATAAATACCGTGAGCAGGGATCGGATCTGATACAGGAGGAGTACCAAATGTAAAATCAGCCGCATTATAAGTAATTACAGACCCGCCATCCGGGGTAATAGTCAAACCGCCGTCAATTGGGGCTTCATCACCCAAAATTGCTGCTACCAGAGTCACGTCAAATATATCACCATGAGATAAATTTGCGGCAAGAATCCAGATTTCAAAATCCGTCTCGGTTGTAACCCATGTTTCCGCAACATCGTCATAAGTCGCACCGGGGATATAAATCTGCAAATTTGGAACTGCATATGAGCTGGCCGTAAGACCAATTGTGAGTAAAAACGTAAGTAATATTCTTTTCATATTCAAAATTCTTTTTTCCACCTAATCCTGCTTAAGATTATTCGGTTAGTATAAATATAGCAATACATCCAAATAAAAGCAAATGCCGTGCCATTAATCTTTTCCGAAAACCACATGAACCCATACTTTAATCAATTGAGAGACAACAACTTAACGCCCATTCAAAAACCGAATCTTTCTGTTGGATATTAATTGTGCAATTTGTGGCATAGAATTGACAATTTTCGGCAAATTACTCCTTATTTTGGGTCAATCTGAGTTGTTTCAAACAGCTGTTAATTCGTCTCAATT
Organism: Candidatus Zixiibacteriota bacterium; assembly: GCA_022570975.1. GTDB lineage: Bacteria > Zixibacteria > MSB-5A5 > GN15 > FEB-12 > JACZYS01. Next base: position 7,323 of record JACZYS010000100.1, read on the forward strand.
AAAGAAATAACGGCATATTTGACTGACACTCTGTGACAGTCACTGTTTTTATATTAAAAATAATAAAAAAAGTGATATATTTGAAATTGAAATTAAAATATACTGCATTTAATGATACTGATAAAAATTAAATTTTTAATAATGAAGAGGTAACAAAAATGAGAGAAAACAGTAATTCAGACCGGAAAAAGGCTTTAGATGCTGCCTTAACTCAGATTGAGCGGGCTTATGGAAAAGGCGCAATTATGAGACTGGGTGACAATCCGGTCCTTGAGATAGAGACAATCTCAAGCGGCTCCATAGGGTTAGATTATGCTCTGGGCGTTGGTGGTATTCCAAGGGGAAGAGTGGTTGAGATTTATGGCCCGGAATCATCCGGAAAAACTACAATGGCTCTCCATGTCGTAGCCGAGGCTCAAAAAGCCGGAGGGGTGGTTGCATTTATTGATGCCGAGCATGCTCTTGATGCCAAATATTCCAGAGCATTGGGTGTAGATATAGACAACCTTCTCATCTCCCAGCCGGACACAGGAGAGCAGGCTCTGGAGATTACGGAGACTTTGGTACGTTCCGGTGCCGTTGATTTAATTGTCATTGATTCGGTAGCCGCTTTAACACCGAAAAATGAGATCGAAGGTGACATGGGTGATTCTCATATGGGACTTCAGGCCCGTCTGATGTCTCAGGCCTTAAGAAAACTGACGGCCATTATTGCCAAGTCCAAAACGACAGTAATCTTTATTAACCAGATCAGAATGAGAATCGGGGTCATGTTTGGCAATCCGGAAACAACCACCGGCGGAAACGCACTCAAGTTTTATTCCACAATCAGGCTTGATATCAGAAGAATTGCCACCATAAAAGAAAACCAGGAAATTATTGGTTCCCGCACCCGGGTGAGAGTGGTCAAAAACAAAGTGGCTCCGCCTTTCCGTGAGGCTGAGTTTGATATTATTTATGGAATCGGTATCTCCCGCTATGGCGAACTTTTGGACATTGCCTCAGACCATGGCATCATTGACAAATCAGGTTCCTGGTTTAGCTATGGTTCAGAACGTCTGGGACAGGGACGTGAAAACGCCAAAAAGTTCCTTCAGGAAAACAGTGAAATCTGTGAAGAGATAAGCGGTAAAGTCAGAGCCGCACTTGGCATCTCAACTGAAGAGGAAAAGGCAGAAACAGAAAATCCGGCTTCATCGGAAGTAGCTTAACGGCATAAGTTCGTTTCGACATAAAAGACAAAAAAGCAGTAAGAAATTACTGCTTTTTTTATAGTGTTCTATTCTGATTCCAAAATTGTCACCAAATTCCCGTGGGTGGTAAAAGCCCTTGCCTGCCTCTGCTTATAAAAAGATGTCAGGAGCACATGGCTCACTGACCTACTACGAAAGACAAAATATGTATCATTACGAGGCTTTGCCAAGCAATCTCATTAACAATCACTGAACTCTAAGTTAAATTATAAATACTACGTCATTTCGAGCGGAGTCGAGAAATGCTGTATGACAAATTGAAGAGACCCTTCGACTCC
>JACZYS010000001.1:0-14391 GCA_022570975.1 Candidatus Zixiibacteriota bacterium
AAAAGCCCCTGTTATTTCTAACAGGGGCTTTTGATATGTTAAACATCAGCTTTCTAAAAGAAACTTATGTTCATAAAAAGAGTGGCTGGGCCACCTATTTTAGCAATACCATTTTCTTCACTTGGCTGAATAAGTCTTCGACTTCCAGCTGGTAGAAGTAAACACCAGAAGCGTTCTGACCGGCATCCCATAACAATTCAACAGAACCGGCAGCACCGCTGCCAGATAAAACAGCGACTTTTTGTCCGTTAACATTATAAATGTTAACAACATAATCACTGGCTTTTGGCAGGTTGAAGCTGATTGTGGTTGAAGGGTTAAATGGGTTAGGATAGTTCTGCATGAGAGCAAACTCGGTCGGAATCAGATTGGCGTCAATCGGATTACCTTCTTTGGTTGCCATTTCAAGCGAAACAATCTCACCGTTTACACTGAGGAAATCACCTGTGAAGCTGTTTCCAAGCAGTGAGTAAACCAGAATCCTGGTATTTGTACCGTCATAATTGTAAAGCATTTCCATGTTGTCAGCTTTAAGTTCCGGAGTTGATTCACCGGAAACAACTACATAAGCGGCACCAACTTTTAAGTCGTCACTGATTGACAGGACGCCTTCATTGTTGAGCACGTAGTTAGCTGTAACCGAAGTAACTTCCTTTGGATATGGCAATGCATCACCGACTACGACACGGATGAGATAAACTAAATCAGCTACAGAAAGGGTCAGTCCGTCTGCATTAACATCGGAAGCTGCAATCTGGCCGTTTAAGTTTATATTAAAAACAACAAGTCCGTAAACGAAATAGTTGCTGAGCAATACAGCGTCAGCAATTTCATAAGCGACTTCGTTGAAGTTGATATCACCACGGGCATCAATAGAGTCTGCACAGACAATATCAATACCGCCGTTTTGGAAATCAATAATACGGAGCTGATCCGGTTTGCCATCGCCCACGGCCGTATCACAGGTGCTGTTAGCACCGTAATATGAAGGGAAAGGATAATCCCCGGCAATTGAAGGCTGGTTGGCTCCATTGTCATAGTTATATACGTAACGGGAAATATACAAAGTATCACCGGTTACCGATGAAATAGCGTTGTCACCGCAGTCATACCAGCAGAAACGAATAGGTACATATTGACATTCAAATGTACGATCGTTTGTGACCAGGAAGCTTAACTCTGCTAATTGGCCCGGGGCCGAGATAAAGCAGAGTGGATGATTCTGGCCGTTGTTGGTCTCAGCGATAGCAACCAAGCGGACTTTACCTGAAGGACAGGCATTGTCTCCGCAGTTGCCACTTGCTCCATAACGATAGGTAAAGTATTCCCATCCACAGTCTAAAACAAGCTGACCGGGAGTAGCTCCGTTTAAGGATAGAGCTGAAGCGTCATAGGAAATAAGAAGATCGTAACCGCCCATTTCATTGGCTGGAGAAGTATTATCATCCAGATTGATGGAAACGGTTTCAAACAGACCCTGTATTGTTTTGTGAGTCTTTTCAATAGTTACTGCAATTGTCGGCATAACACAAATCTCAACCGTGCAGACATCGGAATTAACCGGACTGCAAGGATCACATGTGTTAGCACCGTCAGTAACGGTTATTGATAATTCAAAACAACCAATATAGGAATTGTCTTCCATTGTTGCCCACGACCAGTCACCTGTAGCCGCATCAATATTTACCGCTCCGGGACCAGAGAAACCAGACACCGTATAGAGCAGGGCGGAAGGCCCTGAATCCGGGTCGTCTCCTGATGCGGAACCAGATACAACATCACCCCAGATATTGTTCAGTGGTCCTGCCGGACAGGTAACTGATGGAGCTTGATTAGTTACACAGATCTCAAAACTGGTTGATGCGATGGCTCCGCAAGCATCTTCGACCTGAACTTCAACAGTATATGTGCAAACATCTGCACCTGTTGTTGCCCAGACAATTGTGCCTGTTACGGCGTTTACAGTCATTGCAGTCGGACCGGAAACTTTACTATAAGTCAAAACTTCGCAACTGGCTTCATCAGCGTCAGCAGCAGTAATTGAGCCTACATAAGCGGTTCCCCAAGGAAGGGAAGCGTCAGCAATAGATTCAATGCTTGGAGCGGAATTGATTATAGTTATAGTACCAGCATTTACAGCAGCAGGAATTAGTGCCAAAGTAGCACAATCTGCAAACTGTGTTGAGGCTGTAATGAAGGGATCAACAAAAGTACCACCAGCGATGGAAATGTCACCTGAACAGGCGTCATTTGTGGTAAAGTTAAGCGTAGCTACTGTTGTTGCTCCAGCTGTTAAACATGCATCACCTGCATCAATCAACATACCGGCTATTCTAATCGTATCCGGAGAAGCGTAGTCAACCCCAGAAAGGTCAATAATACGAGTGGTCAGAACGGCAAACCCGGCATCAAAATCAATTGATACAGCGTCAAAGAAAGCTCCGCCGGAAACCGAGGAAACTTCTAAGACAATCTCAAAAGCGGCTATATCAGCAGGGTTATTTACGGTAATATTTACCGAACCATCCTGACAGCGCAGAGAGTTTTTAGAGTCTACAGTGACGTCCTGTGCAAACGAATACGATGATACAAAAACCAGTATAAAGGAGGTCAGCAACAAAGAATATAGGGTTCTTTTTTGCTTCATTAGTATGCTCCTTTAATAAATTAAAGGTCATTCACGTAATTGATAATATCAAAAGATGTTATCATCTTTTGTATTAACTATCTAAATCGTTAATGGCTAAAAAAGCCGGGTAACGACAACCCACCAACTCAAATTAAATTATTCCAAAACAGTATCAACTGAATTGAAGAAATTTAAATAAATTGGTATAGGAGTATATGAGAGGATAGAAACCGCCGGATAATGTAATTTACCGGGTATGGTTCAAAACTCTGTAAAAACCGAAATAATAATTGCTTTATTTAAGTAACACTATATTTAGTTTAATGTTACACAAGGTGCGGGAGACTCAAAACAGAAGCGTTCTTGACACGTCCATTTCCCTGAACAGACAGATTATAACTAAATAATTCAATTATGTCAAGAAATAAATGATCTTTTTTTGAAAATAGTAAAATTTATATCGGAATCTGACTGAATTGAAATTGACAGAATTGAATCGGAATTTTCATAACAGTGAAAATTCTAGGGCATCTCTTATCGGTCAGCCGATGATGAGTTTTAAAATTACTTCAAATTTCTGAAATAGAAAAAACACTTAAAATTTACGAATAAATTATATCTTAGTGAAATAAATCACAAGGTATAAAGTGAAGTATGAATCATTAGAGAGAAGGGGAATTAAATATGATATGTCTAAATTGTCAAGATTGTGAAGAAAATCACAAGGCATATTGTAGTAAGGAGAAGAGAACAAGAATTACAAATGAGTGGAACTGATAATTTGTATACCGGAGGTAGTTAATCAAATAATGCGTATTTGTGAAAATATTCACAAAACACGACTTTCAAAATAGTTTCGTTAGACCTTAGAACCGGTTCAGGGCGAGGCAAGGTATGTGATGAAATTCACAATCTAATGAACGTAATTGGATCTGGAAGTTTATTGCAGAGAAAATATGAAATCAATTTTTCTATTTTCAGATTCGAACCATTTCTTTTTGTTGACCTTCGCCGGCCTGATTTAGTTGATTATTGACATGGCAAGAATACAAGAACCTTCCTCGGGAAAACTAATTATCTCTACAATTTCTTCCTCGATTGATGCTTTATCTGATGTCCTAAAAGCTCTCGAGAGAAAGTTTGGGCGAATAGAATTTGAGACAATGGAAATTCAGACCAGTCTTGCCGGACAACTTCGGGAGGAGATGGGGGATAATCTTTACCGGCGTTTTTTCTCATTTGAAAGAGAAATTTCTCGCTCAATTCTGGCAGAAATCAAAACCACCTGCAGCAGGATTGAGCCTCTGTTTGCTGACTGTATAGGAGACTATATCTTCAGGACCGTCAATATTGACCCCGGGATTCTCTGTCCGGAGAATCTTGTTATGGCTTCAAACCGGGAATACAATAATAGGATTTATCTCAAAGATGGCGTTTTTTCAGAAATGAGGATTTTTGTGATCCTGAGGCGATTGACCTTTTTGAACGGGCCCGCTCCTCAATCTTATTTGAGATACAGGACAAGCAGGCTTTTGCATAGATTCATAAATTTTGCCTGATTTTACCATTCCAAGAAAATTCAACTCACCCTGAAATATTGTCTGGAAACTTGGGATATATTCAGAGAAATGATGCTACTGGAAAATTGGATAAAAGGATTAAAACTTTATTTTAATTGGTCTAATAAGTAACCTGAATAATATAACAGTTTTGATGAGAACAAATTGAAAGCAGAAGGTATAAAGATATAAATGGATAAGTTTATTATAAATGGCGGGATACCGCTTAAAGGCAGTGTAAAAGTTGACGGTTCCAAAAACTCCGCTCTTCCTATATTGTTGGGGTCCCTTTTGATTGATAAAGGAACGACCAAAATCAGCAACGTTCCTCCTTTAAAAGATATATTTTCGGCAATTGAAGTAATCAAATACCTTGGTGCCAAAGTACACTACGACCAGAAAAAACAGGTAATCAGTATAGATTCTTCTAAACTGAATAAAAACAAAGCACCATATGAATTAATGAGAAAAATGAGGGCTTCCTTTTTAGTCCTGGGACCGCTTCTTTCCCGTACCGGAGAGGCCCGGGTCTCTTTGCCGGGAGGCTGCTCATTGGGACCAAGGCCGGTAGATTTTCATATCAAAGCATTCAAAGCTATGGGAGCAAAGATTAAAGAAGATGGCGGATATATAATCGCCAGTGCCTCCAAGCTCAAAGGAGGGGAAGTATATTTTGACAGACCTTCTCATACCGGGACAGAAAATGTGTTGTACGCTGCCGTCATGGCCAAAGAAAAAACAGTAATAACCAATGCGGGCTGTGACCCGGAAATTGTCGATGTTGCCAGATTCTTAAACAAAGCCGGGGCAAGAATCAAAGGGGCCGGGACTCCAAAAATTGAAATTGAGCCAGTAAAGAGGCTGAAAGCTGTTGAGTATGAAGTTTCCGGTGATCGTCTTGTGGCCGGTACTTATATGTTTGCCACAGCCATTACCGGCGGCAGTATCAAAATTAATGGAGTAAATCCGGAAGAGCTAACCATGGTCAGCCTCAAACTTAAAGAAATGGGTTGTAAGCTAAGTTTCACAAAAAACTGTATTTCTATCAAAGCCCCAAAAAGGTTAGTCGGAGTTGATGCTACAACTTTTCCTTACCCCGGTTTTCCAACTGATTTGCAGGCCTGTCTTATGGCCGCAACGAGTGTGGCTGAAGGGACCTCAAATATCAAAGAGACTGTTTTCAAAGACAGGTTTGTGCATACTATGGAGCTAAGAAGATTGGGGGCGAATATTACCGAATCGCAGGGAGAGGCTGTAGTCATAGGAGTTAAAAACCTCAAAGCAGCTCAGGTTATGGCTTCTGATATAAGAGCCGGGGCCGGTTTGGTTTTGGCCTGTCTGGCGGCAAAAGGAAAGTCTGAGATTTTGCGAGTTTATCATGTTGACCGGGGATATTTTCAGTTTGAGAAACAACTGAAAAATCTGGGCGCAGATATTGAAAGAGCTGAAGAATAAACAGAATTTAGATGTTTTAAATAAGAAGTAGTTGAGAATTTAGTATTTTTTCAAAGGATATAATTATGATAAGAAAAATTTGTTTTTTACTTTTAGCGATTTTAATTTTCCTGCCGTTTGATGGAAATACAAGAGAAACATATTTCGGAAAAAACAAGGTCAGGTATAAAGATTTTGAATGGAGTTATATTCAGACCAAGAGATTTGATATCCATTTTTATGAAGATGCATATCAGACCGCAAAATTCACCTCAACCGTTTTAGAATCCTCTTACGTTGAAATTTGCCGGGAGCTCAATTATAAGATTCAAAAAAGAATCCCGGTTTTTATTTACAATTCCCATAATGATTTTCAACAGACCAACATAATATCATCGTTAATCAGCGAAGGCGTTGGGGGATTTACAGAGGCTTTTAAGAACAGAATTGTCGTTCCTTTTAATGGTTCATATGAAGATATGCGCCACGTACTTCATCATGAGCTGACTCACGCCGTGATTTATGATATGATATATGGGAATCTTTTCTCATCACTTTTGTCCAAACGCAGGCTTTTTAATCTGCCGCTATGGTACGCCGAGGGATTCGCTGAATATTCATCAAGACATGGCTGGGATTATTTTGCTGATATGTTTGTCAGGGATGCAACTGTAAACAATTATCTTGCTCCGCCTGAATACCTGGGCGGGTTTTTGGCCTACAAAGAAGGACAGGCGCTGGTAAAATTTATTGCTGATGAATATGGCGAAGACAAACTTGGGATGATCCTTCAAAAAGGGAAAATCCATCTCACCATTGGAAAGGCCATACAGCAGTCTCTTGGAATTAGTATGAAGAAGCTGTGGAAGGACTTTTCCAAAGAAATGAAAAGAAGATACTGGCCGGAGATTGCTATAAGAAAAGAAGTAGAAGAAATTGCCAAAAAACTTACAAAGGCCAGAGAAGATGGCTCATATTTTAATGTCAAACCGGAATTTTCCCCCGAAGGCGAAAGTATTGCTTTCTTCACCGATAAATCAGATTATACGGAAATCGTTCTAATGTCTGCTGAAACAGGGCAAATTACAAAAAGAATAATAAAATCTCAGCGGTCGGCAGATCTTGAATCGCTGCATTCTTTTGTATCCGGTCTCTCATTCTCCCCCGATGGACAAGCAATAGTTTTTGTGGCAAAATCAAAAGGGAAAGAAGCTCTTTATTTTCATAAAATTTCAAAGAACAAAACATATCTCAAAAAGATATTTGATTATTACAACATAATCTCGCCGGTCTGGTCACCGGACGGCAAAAAGATTGCATTTTCTGCCTTGAGTGGGACAAATAGAGATATATTTGTTTATGATATTGAAAAAGACCTGGTAACTCAGATTACCGATGACCAGTTTGACGACCTATATCCGAGCTGGATGCCTCAATCAGACCGTTTAATATTTTCTTCTGACCGGTATCACCCTCAGAATACAAACCAATATACAAACTCCAGTCTCTATTATGTTGAAGGAGCATATCGTCCGGGAGGATTTGAATACGGAGTATATAACCTCTTTGAAGTAAATCTCTCAAACAATGAGATTAAACATCTGAAAGTTGGGTCCGGTCATAACAAATATCCGAGAGTATCCCCGGATGGTAAGAAAGTAGCATTTATTTCCAATAGAAATGGTATTGATAATATCTATGTCGCCTACACTGATACTGCTCGCTATTTTGCTCTGACAGACATAATCTCCGGTGTTCATTCTTTGTCCTGGGGGCCAGACTCTGACCAACTGACTTTTTCTGCTTTTAGCCAGGGTTCATTTGACATCTATATTCTGGAGGAGCTTGTACCGGTTGGAGATAATGGCATGTTGAGCCCGACAGATTTTATTTTGGGAAAATATGACCTCTTAAAAGATGCCGAATCGATTGATAGTTTGGACAATGATGAAACAAATGATTCATTAAAGATTGAAGAACTGGTCACATCAGACAGCGCGGCTAAATCTGACACTTTGTTGCTGGCAGCTACAGATTCTGATACCGGCGACAGTCTCACTTCAACTGAGGCAGAAGATTCTGTAATAACTGAGACCGGAATTTATGACGAAGGTTACGTATTTGTAGCCGAGGATAAACCGCAAGAAAGAGACTCTCTATTCATTGATATTGAAGATGACCCTGCAGGCGGTACAGCTGTTTTTCTACCCATGGAAGAGCCAGCTTATTTTGATTCAATTGCACCTCCCCTTGAGAACGGAGAATTCAAAATAAATGAGTACAAAACAAAATTTACTCCGGATTATGCCGGGGGTGGGTTCAGCTATGATACATTTTTTGGATTAAGGGGTCAGACATATTTTGTTTTTTCAGATTATCTGGGGAATCATCAGCTTTATCTGGCAACCGATCTGGTCAATACAATTGATCAGTCAAATTTGCAGATTTTCTACTTTTATAAAAGAATGAGAACAACTATTGGCGGTGGATTTTTTCATACCAAGAATTTTTATCTGGATTTTGACCAAGTATTTTTTTCTGACAGATATTACGGCTTTCAACTCTTAGCCAGCAGGCCATTTTCAACATTCAGCAGGGTGGAATTAACAATATCGCAGTCTTTCATTGATAGGCAGTATATTTCTTATCCAAGCAATTACACTGGCCCATTTAAGGCAGACAGAAATGACAAAGTAACTACATTTGATTTTTCATATGTAACTGACAATATCCTCTGGGGTTTAACCGGTCCGGTAAACGGAAAAAGAACCAAGATTACTTTCACCAAAAGTGTAAACTTAATTGGTTCAAACGAAATTGAATTCAGTGCAATAGAGTTTGATTTCCGCAAATACTGGCATTTCAATAAATCATATTCTGTAGCATTACGTTTTTCTGGTGGTCATTCATCCGGCAGAACTCCAAGACTTTATTATCTCGGAGGAACAACCAACTGGATTGGTACAACTTCGTTAGACCCAAAAATATATGAAGTGGAGAATCTTTATTTTCATACCAATGTGACTCCTTTGCGAGGCGTTGATTTTTATGGAATAAACGGCTCTCGTTATGGATTGTTTAATTTTGAATTCCGTTATCCGATGATAGACTATTTTGTTATGAGATTTCCTCTTCGCCTGGCCTTAAGCCGTGTGGCAGGAGCAATTTTCTATGATATGGGAGCAGTCTGGAACGGAGATAATTTCAAAGGGGCCGAAACCGTCAATGGCCAGACAAGATTAAAGGATATAAAAACAGGATTTGGGTTTGGGATGAGAGCCAATCTTGGATTTCTTGTTCTTAGATATGACTTGGCCTGGTCAACTGACTTTTATGATGTTTCTGATAAACCGAGACATTATTTTTCTTTGGGAGCGGATTTTTAGGATTACAAAAAAACAGGAAAGAAAAAACCCGCTTGATCTAAGCGGGTTTTTTTATAAAAAAATTGTAATTAGCGTTTTCTCTTTTTAGCACGTTTTCTCTTAGCTGCTTTTTTCTTTGGAGCAGCTTTTCTTTTAGCCGGTTTTCTCTTGGCAGCTTTTCTTTTAGCCGGTTTTCTCTTGGCGGCTTTTCTCTTCGCCGGTCTTCTCCGAGCTGCTTTTCTCCTTGGAGCGGCTTTTTTCTTGGCTGCTTTTCTCACAGGTTTTTTCAAACCAAGTGAACGAGCCTTTGCGGCAACAGAACCAACTGACCTACGCAATTTTCTTGCGATAACTTTGTTGGTGTTACTCCTGTACATTTTTCTCAGAGTACCAACATCAGCTACTGACCAGAGCTTTGCTCCTTTTCTTGTTTTAGAAGGTTTTTTTCTTGCTGCCTTCTTTGTCGCTTTCTTCTTCGACGATTTTCTTGCTTTTCGCATTTACACTTCCTCCATCAGTTTATTATGTTCGCTCATTAAGAACGGATATTTAAATTTTATGTCAAGAAAAAAACATTTAATAAAAACAAATTATTTTATTGTCAAGTGTAAGAAAATATAAAGATGATAATCAATGACCATAATCATCAGCATGGATGTAACTCATAATTATACTGTGTGCATATTGTGTGGAAAATTATTTTTTGAAATTCTTATTGTTGTTGTCTGTTTCTTTTCCAAAATTATGTACGGTTAGTGCCATGTTCATAAGAGCTTTGTCAACTTTATCCATCAACGAATCCGGACTGAATTTCCCTTTTGAATTTCTCTTTCCTGCCGGAACGCCGGTCAATAGTTCTATTCCCTCTAAAATTGTCTTGACCGGATAAATATGAAACTTACCTTTTCTTACTGCATTTAAAACATCCGGGCGGAGAAGAATGTCACTTACGTTTTGATGAGGTATCAGGACTCCTTGTTTGCCGGTTAATTTTTTGGCGCTGCACACATCATAAAACCCTTCAATTTTTTCATTTACACCTCCAATTGGTTGAACCTCACCTTTCTGGTTCATTGAGCCGGTTACAGCCAGTCCCTGTTTTATAGGGATTTTGGAAAGCGATGAAAGGATGGAATAAATTTCTGTTGAAGAGGCAGAGTCTCCGTCTACACCTGAATAAGATTGCTCAAAAGAGATTGATGCCGTCATCAAGATTGGTTTGTCCTGTGCAAACTGTGACCGCAAGTATCCGGATAGTACTAAAACTCCCTTATTGTGGATTGGCCCTGAAAGGTCTGATTCTCTTTCAATATTTATTATGCCGGCCCGGCCGAGTGATGTACTGCAGGTTATTCTTACCGGTCGTCCAAAAGAGAATTCACCCGTAGAATAGACAGCCAGACCATTAATTTGTCCCACCGTTGACCCGGAAGTTGAAACTAAGATTGTATTATTGTCATAGAGTTCCTGTATCTTTGATTCTCGTAAATCTACACGGGAGCGCTTTAGTTGAATGGCGTTATAAACATCATTACGAGTAACAAATTTTCTGTTTTTTTGAGAAGCCGAATAAGCAGACTCTCTTATCATGTCACAGATATAGGTGAATTTTGTGGTCAGTTTTCCTTTTCTACCGGTTAGTTTGATTCCGTATTCTATAATGGCCTGCATACCGCTGATGTCAAAAGCATGCAAGTTTTCTTCACTGACAACTTTACTGATAAATTCATAATATTTGTAATGATTTTTTTTATTTGAAACCATTACAGTGTCAAACTCAGCTTTAATTTTAAATATTTTCTTGAAGTCTTCATCCATATTCCAGAGAAGATCATATATTCTTGATTCTCCTTTGAGTACAACTTTTATATCAATTGGAATAGGTTCCGGTTTTATACCTGAGCCGGCAAACATATTGAAGGGATCATATCCGCTGATTTCAAGCTCCCGGTTAAGCAGGGTCCTTTTCAAGTGAGTCCAGATTCCCGGTTCAATAAGTAAATCCATAGCGTTAATGACCAGATACCCACCCGAGGCGTTGAGTATTGAACCGGAGGAAATACGAGTGAAGTCTGTTTTCCAGTAGCCAAATCTATCCACAACCCTCTCCAATGAGCCAAAGAGTTTCTTATATGAAGGAGATTTCTCATTGATTATTGGAACATTTTCTGTTTCTGAATTATCGAGGATAATATTTACACTGAATTCTTCAAATGGTTCTCTTTTTCTGTACGGAGGTGCTTCATCTTCACCCCGACGAGGCCGTGCTTCTCGGAACCTATCCAGATCTTCAAGGAGCGCATTTTGAACTTCTTCAAGATATATCTGCACTTTTTCCTGCTGAAATCTTTTCTTGATTAAGCTGATTTTGTCTGTGATGAGGGGGGTAACCATTGAGTAATCCAGTTTTTCAATAGCATCTTCAAGTTTTGTCGAGAGTTTTTTTGACTCAACCGTTGTAACATCAAATTCTCTTCTCAAACTGTCCCATTTTCTTCTTAGTTCATCCAGCCGCGACATAGAGAATTTGTTTTCTCTATTTAAATCTTCCAGCTTTTCAAAAGATGCCGGCTCATCATCAACAAGAGGTTGGATTTCATTCCTGGCTCCTCCACTGGACTGGATTTGAACCATGACGAACCCGGCCTCTGTGAGTTTGTCTTCAAATTTTCTTATCAAATCTTTTTGACGACTTTCAAATTCTCTTACAATTCTGCTATTGCGATCTTTATAATCTTCTGACATGAATATTTTGGGAACTACTTTTCTCAAAGAGTTTACCAGATAAGACATGTTTTTCTTGAATTTGGCACCGTCTCCTGCAGAAAAAATAAGGGCACGGGGATTATCTGTATTTTTGAAGTTATTTACGTAGCAAATATCTTTTAAATCAACCCTGTCCTGGTGAAGCTGTTTTAGGAGTAGTTCAATTGTTGTTGTTCTGCCGGTCCCTGAAGGGCCGGTCACAAATATGTTATAACCTTTTGATTTGACGTTCAGGCCGGTCTTTAAAGATTCAATAGCCCTTTCCTGGCCAATGATATCGCGACATGGTTTGATATCATTGGACGTCTTAACATTTGGGAATTTTGTATTAATTGTATAGTCAATAAATTTGCGGTCTATCTCTTTAAGTTTTGACAATTTTAGTTTGGACTTGGCCGGCATCAGACTCTCCATCTAGCTAAGAAATAAAGAAAGGTTATCATATATTTTGCTTCCATATAGAAGAACAGATTTCAGTCTCAAAAGTCTAATAAAAAAAGAGAAACGGGTAACAGAATCTTTATTGATGACTATCCATTTCTCGATCTGAAATTCTAATTGAGAAATAATCCATGAAATTATGAATTATGTGAGAAGGTGACCTCTGACTAAATTGTTAACTCACTTCAGATTACTTGGGAATAATTTGTAAGGTGTTAACTAACAATCACTTGAAAGCTCTTGACAAGCATTGAAAGATGCATATAATGAGTGGGTTACTTTTTTTCGAATTGTATTATTATGAAGATCGGCGGTATCGTCTAGTGGTTAGGACAGATGGTTCTCATCCATCAAACAGGGGTTCGATTCCCCTTACCGCTAAATCATCAACGGAGAGTGTCAAACTACTTTATTTTGACGCTCTCCGCATTTTTTTTCTCTTAATTCTTAAGCTGCTACTTAATTTTCAGAATATTCTTGATAGTGTTTGACAGGTCAGAGTTTCTGAACGGCTTGGTCAGGTAGGCATCGGCCCCGTGGGAAATGGCATCTTCGTAAGTGCATTGTCCCCCATAGCCGGTTATTAAGACAACCGGAAGATTTTTGTAGCCTTTTTTAACAGAGATTAACAGTTCTTTTCCAGATATACCGGGCATAATTATATCCGACACGACGGCATCAACAACTTCTTTTTCAAGCAGCTTCAAAGCTGTTTCTCCGTTTGATGCGGTGACGACCTTAAATTCTTCCAGCTCAAACAAATCTTTTAAGAGGTCAAGTATATATGGGTCATCATCAACCAGCAACAGAGTCTTTCTTGACATTGATAAAAGCAAGTCCAGTTTTTCAATAATTTCTTTTTCGTTAGCCGGTTGCTGCATAATTTCTTCTGACTTAATTCGTAGTTTTTTAATCTCTCTTTTTGAGACCGGAGAATGAGAAACTATTACCAGAGGCATGTTGATGGTTTTTGGATTGGTTTTAAAGAATTCTGAGATTTCCAATGCTAATTCAGAGAGTCTGTCCATTGCCACCACGGCAGCATCAAATTCATGACCACTATCAATCAACTTTATGGCTTCATCCATTGTATTAACCATTGTGATTTCATACTTGTCAGTATCAAACTGGCCAAAAAGCTGATGATTTTGGGAATCTTCTAATCTTAGAAATAGTATTTTCTTCAATCTAAAATCCTTACCAGCCCCAAGTTGTTAGTTTCATATTTTCCAAATTTTATAACTTTTTTTTAACTGACAGAAAAAAAAGTATTCCGTAAATTTACTTTAGTTTTTTCGGCAGTTGCTCTTTTTCGGTTAATGATATGGGGCATAAGGCGATAAAATGTTTGGTTAATTTCAATTATGTATTGATTCTATACAGCAAATTGACCGAATATAGTAGTATAGGATTTAGAAAATGAATTGCAGATTATGAGAAAAAAAGTCAGAGCAGTAATACTGTTGTTAACGGTCTTGTTCGTAATATCACCGGTTATTGAGGGAGGTATGAAGCGATGTCAGCAATGTCTCAAAATTATAAAAGAAGGATCCTATATTATTGCCGGAAATTCATATTTTCATTCGAAGCATTTTCTTTGTCATTATTGTGACAGACCTATAGATTCAAAAAATTATCGCAAACAGAAAAGCAATTATTATCACGAGCGCTGTTACCTCTCTGAATTTTCACTGAACTGTAATTATTGTCACCAACATATTACTGGCAACTATCTGACCTTTGATGATAAGAACTACCATAACAGTTGCTATGATGGTTTCATATTGGGTAGTTGTAATGACTGTGGTAAAAAATTAGGCGATAAGTATACCATCTTTGAGGGGAAGGAATACCATCCCAACTGTTTTGACAACAATATTGCTCTTAAATGCAGCCTCTGCAAAGGAACAATTAAAGGAGAATACAACTATGATTTTTGGGGGAATATTTTTCACCTTGACCACGCTGATTCAGAAACAGCCTGTGAATTTTGCTCCAGATATATTTCAAGCAATTTGTCTCAGGGAGGAGAAAAGTCCGGTGACGGCAAAGGGATATGTGCTCTTTGTTTAAAAACGGCGGTTGTTGATAACAACGAAGCGGAAAAGATAATGGAAGAATTATTAATAACTCTTAAGAATATGGGCATAGTGGTAAATTGCGATGATATTCCTATTAAGTTAATCACGCACCCGGA
>JACZYS010000001.1:14401-35850 GCA_022570975.1 Candidatus Zixiibacteriota bacterium
TAAGAAGCTTTCAAAAAACAGCAATAGTGACCCTCTGGGGATTACTCTTTACCGCCAGAGGATCAGTAAGAATCTGTATTTTACTACAACTGAAAATGAATACCGGATTTATCTGCTGAGAAAAATGCCCGGAACTTTATTTGCATCAATAATGATTCATGAGCTGATGCATGTCTGGATATATCAGAATGGAAAAAATGATTCAGACAAAGACTTGGTTGAAGGAAGCTGCAATTATATCTCTTTTGAATATCTATCCCGCTTAAATTCTAAGGAATCTGAGTATTATGCTGAACAGATATTAACAGATGAAGACCCGATTTATGGGGAAGGATTCAGGAAAGTAAGAAAAATGGTTGAACAGAACTCACTGATTTATCTTTTAGAATACCTTCGCTTTGACACCTCTTTACCTTAGGGTGGTTTCAGGAGTGAAAAAACAGTAAAAAGATGGTTGCATCGCTCTAAAAAATCGGTATAATACGAGGCTTGTGAGAATTAAATGACTAAAAATAAAGCTGAGATTAGTATGAAGATTAAGCATCATTCTGAGACGATAAATATAAAGAGCAACCTGCCCCTTTTACCTTTGAGAGACGTGGTTGTATTCCCCAGCATGATTTACCCGCTTTTGATAGGTAGAGATTTTTCTATCAATGCCCTTCAGGAAGCGATGATGAAAGATAAGCAGGTAGTACTGGTTGCCCAGAAAAAACCGGGAATTGATAATCCAAAAAGCGAAGATTTATTTGATGTCGGGGTTGTAGCCAGAGTATTGCAGGTAATGAAAATGCCGAACGGGACATTAAAAGTTCTGGTTGAAGGTCTGGTGAGAGCGGAGATTAAATCTTTGACCAAGAAAAGTCATTTTTTATCCTCAAAAATTCAGATTGTTAAGCCGCCGGAGAATAAAAAGGAGCATGAAACAGAGGCTTTATCCCGATCGGTAATGGAAGAATTTTCTGCTTATATTCGCCTCAACCGCAGAATTCCGGATGAAGTTCTTGTTACTCTGGCCTCGGTTGAAGACTATCAGCTTCAGACAGATACAATAGCTGCCCATCTAATCCAGAAGATTGATGTTAAACAGAATCTTCTGGAAGCTTTTGATATCAAAAAGCAGTTTAAGATAATTTCAGGAATTCTTAAAGATGAAATTGAGATATTAAAGATTGAGCAGAAAATTGACGGCTCCGTCAGAGAATCAATGTCAAAAAGCCAGCGGGAATTTTATCTGCAGCAGCAGCTTAAAGCTATTAGAGATGAACTGGGTCAATATGATGAACCGGCAGCTGAGGTTGATGACCTTTATGCCAAGCTTGACAACAAAGAATATCCCGAAGCGGTAGCAAAAAAAGCCGAAGAAGAAATAAAAAAATTATCCAAGATGCATCCCTATTCTGCGGAATCGGGCGTAGTCAGAGGTTATCTGGAATGGCTTCTGAACCTTCCCTGGGGTGAGCATTCTGTTGACCGGACAGATTTTGGCCAGGTCAAGTCCATCCTGGACGGAGATCATTTTGGACTTGATAAGCCTAAGAAGAGAATTATTGAACATCTGGCAATTATTAAGTTAGCCGGAAAAGTAAAAGGTCCAATACTCTGCCTTGTGGGACCTCCCGGGGTTGGCAAGACTTCTGTTGGAAAATCTATTGCCCGCTCTATGGATAGAGAATTTATAAGAATGTCACTCGGCGGAGTCCATGACGAAGCTGAAATAAGAGGTCATCGGAGAACTTATATTGGGGCCATGCCGGGAAGAATAATTCAGGCAATAAAAAAATCCGGAAAAGCAAACCCGGTCTTTCTTCTGGACGAAGTTGATAAGCTCGGTTCGGATTTCAGAGGGGACCCGTCTTCGGCTCTGCTTGAAGTTTTGGACCCGGAACAGAATAACAGTTTTATGGACAATTATCTTGATGTAGAGTTTGACCTTTCAAATATCCTCTTTATTACCACGGCCAACTCAATAGCTTCTATTCCTGCCGCCTTGAGAGACAGGATGGAAGTTATCAGACTTCCCGGGTATCTGGATTATGAAAAAGTAAAAATCGCTACCGATTTCTTACTGCCCAAACTCAAAAAAGAATTGGGGCTTGAAAAAGTGGAGATTGATTTTAATGAGGATGCCCTTTTGGAAGTTGTAAGAAACTACACCCGAGAAGCCGGCGTGCGTGAGCTGGAAAGACAGCTGGGAGCAATTCTCAGAAAATCTGTTGTCGATTTGGCCGAGGGTAAACGAATCAAAAAAATCTCAATCACTTCAAGAAAAGTTAACAAACATCTTGGTGCACCAAAGTACTTAGACAGCAATATTAAAAATGTTCCGACTGTCGGTTATGCCGTTGGACTGGCCTGGACTGAGATGGGTGGAGATGTTTTGCCGGTAGAAGTTGTACCGCTTAAAGGAAAGTCAAGACTAACTCTGACCGGTTCACTTGGTGATGTAATGAGAGAATCTGCAACTGCGGCCCTTTCATTTATAAGACAGCATGCCAGAGAATTTGGTTTAACTGAAGACTTTTTTGAAAAAATTGAACTTCACGTTCATATTCCGGAAGGAGCCGTGCCCAAAGAAGGACCTTCGGCCGGTGTTACACTGGTAACGGCCATACTGTCAGCTTTGATAGGAATTCCAGTTAGAAATGATATGGCCATGACCGGAGAGATAACTCTTACCGGCGATATTCTGCCAGTGGGTGGGTTAAACGAAAAGCTTTTGGCTGCAAAGAGAATGGGGATTTTTGAAATTATTGTCCCTGAGAAGAATCGCAAAGATATTAATGATATGCAACCCGATTTACTTAAAGGGTTAAATATTCATTACGTTCGAAAAGTTAAAGATGTTTTGCGGCTGGCTATGATTGAATCTCCTTTTAAACCGGGACGAATCAGCAAACCAATTTCTGCTCAGTTGAGAAATTAGCCGGTTAATCTTTTTAGGTTTTAAGTTACTTGATGTGATGAGGTATTGTTATTGCCAAGGATATTAACGCAGTGTTTGTAGATTCCTGCCACTCTCTTTCCCAGTTACCAAAAGATAAAAAAGCACATATAGCTATAGCCGGTCGTTCCAATGTTGGTAAATCATCACTCTTGAATAAATTTGCCGGACTCAAAAAACTTGCCAAAGTATCTTCCACCCCCGGAAAGACCAGAGCCCTAAATTTCTTTGACATAAATAACAAATTCTACCTGGTGGATTTACCCGGATACGGATATGCCAAAGTATCAAGATCAATCAGCAAGAGCTGGGGGAAATTAATTGAAGAATATCTGCTTGATTGCGAAAAACTGATTGGTCTCATTCTTCTTTTGGACTGCAGGAGAGACCCGTCCAGAGAAGATTTGGAACTCTTAAACTGGCTTTCCACAAGACAGCTGCCGGTAATGACGGTCATGACCAAATCTGATAAACTAAGCAAAAGCAGAATTATCAAAAAACAGCTGGAGCTTGAAAAAGAATATGGGTTGGTGACAATTCCTTTTTCAATTGTAAGCGGGGCCGGTATAAAAGAATTGACAGATTCAATATTTAATCTGACAAATTTGAAAAACTAAAACTTTGAGATAATATTAACTATGGCAAAAAACAGAACAATTCTTGGGTGTCAATGGGGTGATGAGGGAAAGGGAAAAATTGTTGACCTGCTTGCTGCAGATGCAGACATAATTGCCCGCTTTCAGGGAGGTGCCAACGCCGGGCATACGATTGTGGTCGGTGATAAAAAATATGTATTGCATCTCATTCCCGCCGGAATAATTCACCCCGGAAAAATATGTTATGTAGGCAACGGCGTGGTATTGGACCCCTTTGGGTTTAAAGAAGAGCTGGACCTGTTAACCGAGTGGGGTATTGATTATCAAGGGAGACTTTTTGTTTCTGCCGCCGCAAACCTGGTGCTCCCTTATCATAAGCTGATTGATGCTGTGGATGAAAAAAATCGAGGGACCAGTTCACTCGGCACTACCAAAAGAGGAATTGGCCCGGCCTATGTGGATAAGGTGGCCCGTAATGGAATCCGAATTGCCGACCTCTTTGCTCCGGAGAGGCTCTTAAAAAGACTTCAATATCAAAAAAATATAAAAAACAGTTACTTCTCCGGGTCAGATGACCCCCGGGCGGATATTGACCGGACATATGAGGAACTTTTGAAATTGGCGCCGCTCTATAAGTCAATGGCCGTAGATGTTTCACTTGAGTTATACAAGGCCGGACAGCAAAACAAGTCAATATTGTTTGAGGGAGCTCAAGGAACTCTTCTTGATGTTGATTTGGGCACTTATCCTTTTGCAACTTCTTCCAACACAACTATAGGTGGTGCTTTAACCGGTCTGGGTATCAGTCCCAAAGCATTAGGTGAAATTGTGGGTGTGGTAAAAGCCTATACGACCAGAGTCGGTACCGGACCTTTTCCGACCGAACTGATTGATGATAACGGAGAGAAACTGAGAGCTATTGGGGATGAATACGGAGCCACTACCGGAAGACCAAGAAGATGCGGTTGGCTTGATCTGGTCGCGCTCAAACATGCAATCCGAATCAACGGTGTGGATTCTATTGCCATCACCAAGTTGGATGTATTGGATAATTTTGAGGAGATTGATATTTGTATTGCTTATGAACTTGATGGTGAAAAGATAAGCGAGGTTCCTCTTGACCTGGCTCAGTTGAGCATTGTGAGGCCGGTTTATCAGACTCTTTCCGGATGGAATTCGGAAACAACCGGGATAACAAAATTTGATAAACTCCCTGAGAACGCAAAAAAATATCTCAATTTCATGACCGAAAGCCTCAATGTAAACTTATGCATTGTATCAACCGGAGCAAAAAGAAAAGAAACAATTTTAGTATAACTATAGGAGATGCAAAGTGCTTAGAAACCTGCTATATCTGATTTTGGCGATTGCCATTGCGGTTCCTGTTCTGGCCGATAAAACCAAACCGGAAAAAACGGCTGATTCAACTAAAACAAAAAAAGAAGTAAAAACAGAAAAAATGGCTGATTCAACTGAAACAAAAAAAGAAGTAAAAACAGAAAAAATGGCCGACTCAACCGAGACAAAAAAAGAAGTAAAAACAGACTCTACTGCCAAAAAACCAGAGATTAAATATGTAACTACAGAGTCCGGTCTTCGCTACGTGGATCTGGTCGTTGGTGAAGGTGTTATTGCTGTCAAAGGAATGAAAGTTTCTATGCATTATACTCTCTGGTTTAATGATCACGACAAGAAAGGGGAAAAAATCCAGAGTTCTCTTGACATCAACAAACCGCTTGATTTTACCGTAGGAATGGAAGGACTTATAAGCGGATGGAACGAAGGAGCCGAAGGTATGAAAGAAGGTGGCACAAGAAGGCTGATGATTCCGGCAAAATTGGCTTACGGAACAAGAGGAAGAGGAAAAATGATTCCACCAAACACCGACCTGATTTTTGAATTGATTTTTATTAAGCAGGTCAAATAAGATTAACAATTTAATTATTTGGGGAAAAGGTGAGCGAAATTACAAAGTTGATATGCAACGACAAGGTTGTCGGCGAAGGTCAGGAAGCTAAATCCGGGAATATGGTTGAAGTTCATTACACTGGATGGCTTTATGAAAATGGAGAGAAGACAACAAAATTTGACAGCTCTTTGGACCGGGGACAGCCTTTTGCCTTTCCAATCGGAGCCGGACAGGTTATTCAAGGCTGGGATGACGGTGTAGCGGGAATGAGATCCGGCGGTGTCAGAGAGCTGATTATTCCACCGGACATGGGTTACGGCCAAGCCGGAGCCGGAAGTGCCATTCCGCCGAATGCGATGCTTATTTTTGAGGTTCAGCTGATTAAAGTAATATAAATTATGATTCTTATCTTTATGACTCAAGCATGACAATTATAATATTGTCATGCTTTAATTTTTGCCGAAACTATATAGAAATAGGGGACTACTGTGGAATACTTTATAAATATAATTCATCACTTACCAATTTTGACGACTATAATATCAGCCTTTTTTGCATATTTCATTTTAAAGAGATATAACGGTAAAACAAGCTCAAAACATCTCCTTTGGTGGGGACTGGGAGTAATTACGTACGGGATAGGAACTCTCTTGGAATCATACAACACTCTCTTTGGGTGGAATCTGATAGTCTTTAAACTCTGGTATATTTTTGGTGCCCTATTGGGCGGAGGTCCGCTGGCAATCGGCACAATTTATCTGCTCTTTGGGAAAAAGGCCGGTAACTTCTCGGTCATGCTCTTGGTCACCGCCGTGTCAATTACATCTGTTTTTGTTATCCTGTCTCCAATTAAATATGATCTTGTAGATACGGCAATTTTCAACAGCAAAGTATTAGGATGGCAGGATATCAGGAAAGTCTCACCATTCATAAACTCTCTGGCGGCGTTATTTTTAATCGGTGGAGCATTTTATTCAGCTTTCAAATATCTGAAAATCCCAAATCTGAGAAATAGATTCACCGGCAATCTGCTTATTGCCGTAGGCGCAATTTTGCCCGGAATAGGCGGGTATTACAGTCGTTTGGGTTTTACCGAGGTGCTCTATGCCGGGGAGTTTGTAGGAATTATTCTTATCTGGTTTGGATATAAATTTTGTCAGAAGTCAGATGGTAATATTTTTATTTCCCGGAACAATCAGGAGTCGGAAATTCCCGCCATACAGCCGGAATAAACTAAAGAAACAAGTATTCTTAAGCCTTGTCTAATAAATCTGTTGACATGACATCCTTTGTTGCTATTTTGTTCGTCTTGTGCAAAATGCATGGGGGTGTAGCTCAGTGGTAGAGCATCTGCCTTTTAAGCAGGTGGTCGATGGTTCGATCCCATCCACCCTCATTTTTTTCATCTTTCCTCATAATCCTAACAGAATAAAATTTGTTGATTGATTTCTCATTTATAAGAATTAATTACATATGCATAGAATTGAATAATCAGCAGCAAAAAAAATAACCGTCGGTTCTGAAAGAACCGGCGGCTAAAGGTGATAGGTTGGGAACATATGAAACTGATTGAGGAGCTTAATTTCATCAGTTTATATACTGTATATACGTCTGAATCCCCTAAAATGTTCCATCATATTTTAATTAATTTCGTGCTCATGCTTAATACTTGCTTGTTTAACGAAATTTCATTTATTGCAACTTATTGCAGTATTGATATGAACAATATTTGGAGTTAATCAGGTGGACTATAAAAACAGAACAAGAATTGCGCGGATAATTTTAAGTGATGAAATAGCCCTTAATACCGATGTCATAATTCTGGGATTGGTCAGAACAGTCAGAGTCGGTAAAGAAGTGGCCTTCGTAGAAGTCAATGACGGTTCCTGTTTAAAGAATATTCAAGGGGTTGTGGGTGAACCGGACAAATTTCCGGTTCTCTCTGAGATTCTCACCGGAGCCTCGGTAAGAATCAAAGGGAAACTTATTGAATCTCAAGGGGGCGGGCAAAAATATGAAATTGCAGTCGAGGAACTTGATTTGATTGGCCCAGCAGATGCCACTTATCCCCTCCAGAAAAAGAGGCATTCATATGAATTCCTAAGAGAGATTGCCCACCTCAGGCCAAGGACCAACACCTTTGGTGCCTTAAACAGAATCCGCTCAAAACTGGCCTATGCCGTTCATCAATTTTATCAGGAGAAGGGTTTTTATTATATCCATACGCCGATTGTTACTACCTCAGACTGCGAAGGTGCCGGGGGGCTTTTCAGAGTTTCTACAATCGACCATGAAAACCCGCCGATTAGCGATGGGAAAATTGATTGGACAGAAGATTTTTTTGGAACCGAATCTTTCTTAGCCGTATCCGGTCAGCTGGAGGGTGAACTCCTGGCAACTGCTCTGGGAGATATTTATACCTTTGGTCCAACTTTCCGTGCAGAAAACTCAAACACCAGCAGGCACGCATCTGAGTTCTGGATGATTGAACCGGAGATGGCATGGGCCGAGCTGGATGATAACATGGATCTGGCTGAAGAGTTTTTGAAATACCTATTCCGATATGCACTGGAGAAGTGCGAGGAAGAGATGAGTTTCTTTGGGCAGTGGATTGACAAAGAAGTCAGGCAGACGCTTGCGTCTGTGGCCGATTCTCAGTTTGAAAGACTTACCTATACCGAAGCAATAAAAATTCTGGAAAGCTCAAGTGAAAAATTTGAATTTCCGGTTAGTTGGGGAGTTGATCTGCAGTCTGAACATGAAAGATATCTTACCGAAAAGAAATTCAAAAAACCGGTGATTGTATATGACTATCCGGAGGAGATAAAATCATTTTATATGAAATTAAATGATGACGGCAAGACCGTTCGGGCAATGGATGTACTGGTGCCAAGGGTGGGTGAAATTATTGGCGGCTCACAGAGAGAGCACCGCCTGGATGTGCTTGAAAACAGGATGAAAGAAAAAGGGATAACAAATATTGAAGAGTACCAATGGTATCTGGATATCAGAAAATATGGCACTGTTCCTCACAGTGGTTTTGGTCTGGGATTTGAAAGAGCTATAATGTATATAACCGGGATGACAAACATCCGCGATGTCATACCCTTCCCCCGCGTCCCCAAATGGGCAAAGTTTTAGGGTAGCAGCGGCATAACCACTCTTTAGGTAAAATACCTAACGTTCCCCCTTAGGCGAATAGCGGTCTGATAAAGTAACAGTTTCGTTTTTCATTACATATTTGTTAGATATTAGGGTCAAAGACCTCTGGAACCTAGCTTTCGCTGGGATAACATTGAGTGTGCTGCACTCCTAAGCTATTGCTATCTATTCAACTAAATCTATGATTGTAATTTTAAGCTCTCAGCGCTCGACAATATATAGATCCAGTTCAATTTATGTTCAATCTTGTGGAAATTTATTAATCCTCATCTGGTTTTAATCCTTAAATTTTTTATATTCGTATTGTGAGTTTTGGATATGGAAAGGTGATGTAAACTAAAATACGGGGCAGGTGAGGACACCTGCCGCCCACAATTGGAAAGATTATGAAAACCAAATTGACAGAAATATCTTTAAACCATCCGGGAAAAGTAATCACGCTTGCATTATTGATTACAGCTTTCTTTCTCTTTCAGTTTCCTTCGGTTGTAATTGACACCGACCCGGAGAACATGCTCCCAGCCGATGAGCAAGTTAGAGTGGATGACAGAAAGGCTAAAGAAGATTTTGACCTTTATGATTTTATTGTGCTGGGCATTAATAGCCAAGAGAGCGGGTTCACTCCTGAGTTATTGAACAAACTAACAGAAATAACGGCTGAGATTGAAGATATTGAAGGAGTTATTTCTGATGATATTATTGCGCCTTCAGTTGTTGACGATATCAGCCAGGGGGCAAACGGCTCTATAATAATCAAGCCATTGGTTGGTGACTCGGTTAGGAGTCAAAAAGAGGCCGATGAAATTTTATTTAGAATAAGCCAGAACAAGCTTCTCAGGGGGAAACTTGCTTCGCCCAATGGTGACCTAATTTCTATATTCATTCCCATAGAGTCAAAAGATTTATCTCACCGGATTTCAGAACAATTAAAACTAATAGCAGAGAATTATGGAATTGGCGAAGATGTTTTCATCGCCGGTCTTCCGGTGGCCGAAGATTCATTTGGTAAAGAGATGTTTATCCAGATGGGTTTGTCGGCTCCGGTGGCCATGCTTTTTATTTTCGTCTTAATGCTTATCTTTTTCAAAAAAGCAAAACTGGTTGTGGCACCATTGATAATCTCGATGATGACAGTCATCTGGACTATGGGGCTCTTAATTGTCACCGGCAACACCGTTCATATAATGTCATCTATGATACCAATATTCTTGATACCGATTTCTGTTCTGGATTCAATTCATATTCTTTCAGAATTTCATGATAACCTGAAAAAACAATCTTCAAAAGATCTGATTATTACTGAAACTATATCAGAATTATTTGTTCCCATGTTATATACCTCGCTGACAACTGCCGTTGGTTTTTTGTCATTGTCCCTGACTCCCATACCTCCGGTGCAGGTGTTTGGTATGTTCGTGGCCGTGGGTGTATTGTTCGCCTGGGCCTTATCAATAACTGTAATTCCGGCACTCTTGAAACTTATTTCAACAGATTCGCTAAAGAAGTTCTCCGAGTTAGATGAAGATAAATATCTTCTCAACCGAGTAATGAAAAAACTCAAGCAGGTATCTGTATCCTATGGAAAAGTTGTCATTGTATTGGCCTTGTTTGTTATAGCCGTTTCTGCATACGGGCTAAATTTAATAATAGTAAATGATAACCCGGTGAAGTGGTTCAAGGAGTCACATCCGATCAGAATAGCGGACAAAATAATGAACCAACGGCTGGCCGGCACTTATATTAATTTCCTGACTCTGGACGGCATGAAAGACGATATATTCAAATCTCCGGAAGCAGCTAAATATGTGGAAAAACTACAAGAGATGATAGAGCAGGATGATTATGTGGGAGCAACTACATCCTATGCTGACATTGTTAAAAAAGTTCGGTTTGAGCTTTTTGAAGCAGATTCTGCCAAGGCCAGTTTGCCGGATAGCCGGGATGAGATTGCCCAGCTTCTTTTTCTCTTTGAAATGTCCGGTGGAGATGCAGATGACTTGTATAAACTTGTGACTCAAGAATTTGACAAGGCAAACATCTGGATTCAATTGAAAAAAGGTGATAATCAGATTGTTTCAGCCTCGGTTGACAGAATAAATAAATTTATTGAGGATAATCCGCCTCCGGTTCCGATGGAGATAAGATGGGCAGGTCTGCCGTATATAAATGTTGTCTGGCAGGATAAAATGGTTTCCGGAATGAAAGATGCCTTAAGCGGTTCTTTTTTGGTTGTATTTATTATGATGGTAATTCTGTTCAGGTCGTTTAAGTGGGGGGTGGTTTCACTTCTCCCTCTTTCTTTAACCATCCTTTCAATTTATGCATTTATCGGGTTTATAGGTAAACCTTATGATATGCCGGTGGCCATATTGTCATCGCTCACCTTAGGATTATCTGTTGATTTTGCCATTCACTTTATTCAGCGACTGAGAAAATTATTTAAGGAGAAAGAAAGTTTTAATGAAGCCTTCGACGAGGTGTTCAAAAATACCGGAAAAGCAATTGGAAGAAATGTAGTTGTAATAGCCATAGGATTTATTCCAATGCTGTTTTCATCACTCTCTCCTTATGTTACCGTGGGTACTTTCTTTCTGGCAATAATGCTTGTATCCGGATTGACCACTATGGTCTTGTTACCTTCAATAGTTTATACTTTTCAAAATCTGTTCTATGAAAAAAAGAATGCTTGATGCCAAATTATATTAAAGTAATGCAATTGCCGATTCTATTGCTGACTCTCCTGTCAATGCTGTCAGTCAAATCATCTGCACAAGATGCTTTGACGGCTCAGGAAGTGATGATGAAATCTCATCTGGCCTATTATTATTCAGGGAACGACGGTGTCTCAAATGTTAAGATGTCTATTATCAATAAGAGGGGAAAGGAAAGAGTCAGAGAATTTGTCATGCTCCGCCTTGATAAAGAAGAAGCGGGGAAGCAATTTTATTATATCTATTTCAAGACACCCTCGGATGTATCCAGAATGACATTTATGGTACACAAGGACCCTTCCGAAAATGACGCCCGGTGGATTTATATTCCCTCTATTGATTTAATAAAACCGATATCCGCCGATGACAAAAATTCAAGTTTTGTTAACTCGGATTTTTCTTACGAAGATATTTCGGGCCGACACCCGGACGAAGACAATCATAGTTTTGCAGAGTCAAACGAGACAGACAGCATGAGCTTTGTCATTGAGTCCAGCTCCAAAGAGAAGTATAAAGGCTTTGCCAGGAAAGTCAGTTACATTGACAGGAATAGTTTCTTGCCACTTAGAGAATTATATTATAATCGTAAGGGAGTTCTTATCAAGGAATTTACGGCTGAGGAGATTGAAGAAATTGACGGGATTAAAACTATCACAGTCAGGAAAATGACTAACCATAAAAAATCCAGCCACACTTTAGTAACAATGTCTTCGATAAAATATAATATAGGTTTAACCGAAGAAATCTTTACAGAAAGATATTTGAAGAATCCTCCAAGGAAGTTCATGAAGTAGAGTTATAATATGTTAACAAAACATCTTCTTTTTATTCTTCTTATTCTTTTGAGTTTTTCTACTCTGTCTGCGGAAATGATGCCGAGTGGATTTTTTCAGACTCTCTGGGGTGCGTCGCTTGAATCTTTAAACCCGGCCGCAAGTGAATACACGGCTTTGGAGACAAGACTCCAGTTACGACTTGAACATCTGGGGGAAATCGGAGAGTTTTTTGGACGGATAGATTTTTTGCATGACTCTTATCTCAATTCAAGCGGTAGGGTTGACTTAAGAGAAGGTTATGCAAAATTTCCAATAGGTGACAAACTTGATTTCAAAATTGGAAGGCAGATTATTACCTGGGGAACCGGGGACTTGTTGTTTATCAATGATGTTTTTGCAAAAGATTACCTTTCGTTTTTTATAGGACGGGATGACCAATATTTAAAAGCTCCGCAAAATTCTTTGAAAGCCGATTTCTATAACTCAAAGTTCAATTTGACTTTTGTCTGGACACCAAAATTTACGCCCAATGACTTTCCGATTGGCCAGAGACTTAGTTTTTATTCCTCACAGGACAATGCTATTGTTGGTAACCTTGGGGAATTAAATTTCTTAAGACCGGAACCAACTCTGAAAAACTCAGAGATTGCTTTTCGCCTGTCGAAACAAATCGGCAATTTTAGCAACTGCTTTTATTTCTATGAGGGATTTTATAAAAACCCGGTTGGGGCAGTGATTATAGATAGTGCTTTGGTGCCAACTTTTCCGAAGTTGAGAGTAATGGGCGGATCAATTAGGGGAATGATTTCTGGCGGTATTTTCTGGTTTGAGGGCGGGTATTATGATACCAGAGATGAAAATAGGGGACAGAATCCCTTGCTCATAAATTCTTCGACAAGGTTTATGACCGGATATGAAAAGCAGATTTTATCCGGATTGACTATGAATCTCCAATATTTCGCAAACATAATGTCTGATTATGATAGCTACCGGCAACAGGCAGAGGCCCGGGGTGGATATGTCCGAGAAAAGAGAAGGGATTTGATAACTTCCAGAATCAGCCGACTGTTTTATTCTGATCTGGTTGAATTTTTATCGGTAATATTTTATTCTCCTTCGGAAAAAGACTATTACTTGCGGTTTTACCTCTCTTATAGCTATTCTGATGAGCTAAATTTATCATCGGGAGGGAATATTTTTGGAGGTGATAAAATTGGCTCTGAATTTGGGCAGTTTGGCTTAAATGATAATCTATATGTTAAGCTGACTTATGGGTTTTAGCTATTGTTGAGCAGGAAAAATTGTTTAAGAATGATAAAATAATTGCCGATATTGTATAATATGAGAAACATTATGAATAGAATTAATATCTCAGGCTTACTTATCATTATTTTAGCAGTTGTTGGTTGTAATTCTTTCCCCAGTAAAGACGGAGACCCGACACCGGTCAACAATTATCAGGTACAGGGAACTCTGGTAAGAGATTTGAGCAACAATACATTGAGCTCGGTTGTTAAATTCAAGAAGAACAATGTTGCTGACTCTTTATCAACTATCAAACTAAACAACGATACTCTTTTTTATTCGGCAACCTCCGGATTAGTTGATTCTTCATATTCTTTTTCAGCCTCGGCGTCATCATTTTTGACCGGAGCCTATTCGCTAAATTTTTCCGGAGCAGAACAGTTAAACCAAAGTATATCGGTAACTCTTTTAGATACTTTTTCAATCAGTAGTATAATTCCACCCATAGGTATTTGGATACCGGGAGATGGAAACATGCAGCTTGTGTGGACGGCTGTTGCCAATGCCGAAGGTTACGTGATGGCTGTTGTAAAACGGACAGATATTTATTCCGGCAGTGGATATAACGCCTATATCTCTGTTGAATCAGGACCGAGCGGCTCGGTTCCACCCGATGCATTTTATGATAACGGTGTAAATAATTTAATTCCCGGAATGTATAATATTTACATCTATGCCTATACCGGTTCACCGGAGAAAACAATGGCCGATATGTTGCTGCCCACACCTTTCCCCACCCAGCTTTCAAGCAATATTTCATTGCTTGGGTTTTCCGGAAATTTTGGAACAGTTACCGTTTCATATATGGATTCAATTGAAGTTATAGCCAACTAATTCATTTCAGTCTTAACTCCAAAAGATTTTTTTATTGCCAGCAAGGCATTATTCTGCATAGTATTATTTATGACAGAATATGATAAAATTATTGACCAGCTTAAACACTTAGAAACAGAAACTGCCAACCCCAACAGCACCAATATTGACTCTCTCAAGGCAAAAGAAATTGCCGAGAAGATAAACGACGAGGATGCCAAAGTTGCCGGAGTCGTTAGAAATGCACTTGCGGAGCTGTCTCAAACGGCGGAGATTTTTGCAGAAACTCTCAAGAGCGGAGGGAGAGTAATTTATATTGGTGCCGGAACATCGGGAAGACTTGGTGTTTTGGATGCGGCTGAATGCCCGCCAACTTTTGGTACAAACCCTAAGCAGATTATTGGACTTATCTCAGGCGGTTATGAAACTTTGATTCAGTCAAAAGAAGGGGTAGAAGATGACTGCCAGGCAGCGGAAACAGATTTGAAAAACATAAATCTCTCAGACAAAGATTTAGTTATAGCTGTAGCCGCCTCTACAAGGACACCTTATACTTTATCTGCCTTAGAATTTGCTCAGAGAACTAAAGCAAAAACTGTGTTTATTGTTTGCAATAATATTTCGAAAGACCTTTCTGACGAAAATGTCATAAAAAATTTGAACGAACTTATTACTCTTCCCGTGGGTGCGGAAGTTATTACCGGTTCTACCAGAATGAAATCCGGCACGGCTCAGAAAATGGCTCTCAATATAATTTCAACAACAGCT
Organism: Candidatus Zixiibacteriota bacterium; assembly: GCA_022570975.1. Taxonomy (GTDB): domain Bacteria; phylum Zixibacteria; class MSB-5A5; order GN15; family FEB-12; genus JACZYS01. Next base: position 29,386 of record JACZYS010000001.1, read on the forward strand.
ATGGTCCTGCTGGGGAAAACATATGGTAATTTGATGGTCGATCTTCAGGCAAAGTCAGATAAACTAAAAGCTCGCTCTTTAAAAATTCTCACAGAACTTTTATCAATAAAATCAGATTCGGCGGCATCTTTGCTGGTTGATGCAAAAGGGTCGGTGAAAACTGCACTGGTGATGAAAATGCAGAGCTGCACTTTTGAGGAGGCAGAAAATAAAATTGAGACCGCGGGCGGGTTTATTCGTAACATAAAATAAAGATTGGGATACGATTTAAGTGAAGAAAATAATCGAAGGAAATAAGATAAATCTCCGGTTTCTCAAACTCTCTGATGCAAAATCAATTCATAAATATGCCAAAGACCCTCTCATAAGCAGAACAACTTTTGTACCCTATCCCTATACTCTCAAACACGCCCGCTCTTTTATCAGGAAGAGTCAGATAGCGGCCAGAAAAGGTAAATGGTATGCTTACGGAATTGAGAAAAAATCATCTCCTGAAATAATTGGAATTATTGGGATTCATGGTGTAAATAAGAAGAATAAACGAGCCGATTTAGGCTACTGGCTGGGGAAAAAATTCTGGGGAGGGGGTATGGTTTCTGAAGCTGTTGAGCTGGTTGTTAAGGCCTGCTTTTTAAATCTTAAACTCAACAGAATAACCTCATGTGTTCTTCCGGGGAATCCGGCCTCTACAAAAATCCTAAAAAAGAATGGATTTATTGAAGAGGGAATTCTGAGAAAACAGATATTCAAAGGAAACAGATGGCAGGATATTTATCTTTATGGGCTTTTGAGAGAGGATTTCAAAAAGAAAAAGTTCAGAAAATGAGCTTTGAGAATTCAGATTTTATATTATCTTAATTTTACTCAAGTAGTCTTGTGCTGCCTGAGAAAAAAGTTTACGAAGTACCTTGTTTATGAAAAAATTATTAGAGAAAAAATTCTTTCCTTTTGTTGTCAAACCGGGCCGATACTCAGCGGGCGAGTCCGGAGAGATTTTAAAAGACTCTACCAACAGAACCAGTTTTTTATTCGCTTATCCCGACCTCTATGAAAAAGGGCAGTCTGACCCCTGTCTCTGCTCGACCTACCTTGCCATCAACGATGACGAAAGATTTCTCTGTGAAAGAGTCTTTCAAGTTGATAATGATGCCGGAGACATTCTTACAAAGGAAATGCTGAGTCTCTTTTCTGTTGAATCATACCGGCCAATAAATCAGTTTGACTTAATTGGTTTTTATCTCAATTCCCCTTTATGCTACGGTAATATTTTGTCCATGCTCGGGCTGGGGAATTTACCGCTGCTGGCAAGTGAAAGAGATATTAACCGGCTCATTTTAATTGCTTTTGGTTCGGGCACAATAAACCCGGAGCCTCTGAGCAGATTTTTTGACATTTTTATTCTTGGTGATTTTGACCGGGTAATATTATCAGTGCTGGATCTTATGCATCAAGATAATAAATTAGATAAAGACGAGCTTTTGAGGAAGCTGGCTAAAGAAATAAATTCAATATACATCCCTTCAATTGCTGAGAATAGTGCGGCATCTCAGTTCTTTGTGGAAACAGCAAAGTCCGAAAATTTATTCAGAACAAACGGCAACATGATTCCGCTTATAGATGTAGAAAAAAATGGTCTGGTGGTTGAGTTTAATGATAATTACAAGAGCAATAATATTCCTTCAGCTTATCAGATAGCCAAAGAGCTTGAGCGGCAATTAAAAATAACAGGATTTGAAAATGTTTTCTTAGGCAATTCCGACAACATAGAAATTGTGGAATTGGTTTCATCATTAAGTAAGTTTCTAGTTTCAAACAACATAAAGCTCAACCTGCCGGTAATTAAAATTTCAGATATTAAGCCGTCATTTCTTGGAGTATTAAGAAAGCTATCTTTTGCTCCTTTACATATTTCTCTTTTATCAGGCAGTGAAAAACTCCGCTGTTTTGCAGGAGGTGACTCTCATAACAACAGTTATATATGCAGACAGATTGAAAGTCTTTTTAAGGAAAAAATTAAAACAATAAATCTTCATGTTGAAATTGGACTGCCAACTGAGACGGATGAAGACATCGGCTGCACAATTAACCTGCTCAAAAATATTTCCGATTTGGGAAGGTCAATTGTGGGTAATATTAACCTCAACGTAATTATCAAACCGTTTACACCGGACCCAAATTCAGTTTTCCAGTGGGATGCGCTTTTTTCTAACGGTGAAATTAAGAGGAAACTGAAACTATATACAGACTCAAAATTGTTAAGACCGATATCATTCAAATATAATCCGGCTGAGATAAATCAACTCCCCCTACTCTTTATGAGAGGTGGTAATGAAGTGGGAGAGATTCTTTTGACCGCCTTTCAAAACGGTTTCGTTTATGATAATGACAACGAATTACTTAACTGGGATATTTGGGAAAAAGCGATTGATGAGTCACAGTTTGAATTTTCTGAAATCTCAAGCGCAATTTCATTTTCAAGAAAACTTCCCTGGCATTTTACCTGTCATCAAAAAGTTGTTGAGGGACTCATTAGCAGGAGAAACAAAATTTCTAAAGAGTCGGCCAAATTTGATAAACCAAAAGAGGAAGACTCTTTTCAATCAAACGGTGAAAGCAGACTTTCGTTTGGTCGGAAAACAAAAAAAGTGGCTCCAAAAAATATTGTTGCTCCGACCAAAAACAGGCTGAGAATTAAATGGTGCAAGAATAACAGATATAAGTATATGTCTCATCTGGACAATATCAGGCTGATGGAAAGAGTTGTGAGAAGAGCAGACCTGCCAATCTCATTTAGCGGGGGTAATCGTCCGACCATGAAATTTTCCCTCTCGGCGCCTTTGCCATTAGGATTTACTTCCGAGGTTGAGCTGCTTGATATGACTCTTGATTCAAACGTGGCCGTTGAGATGATTGACAATCTCCACAAAGAGATGCCTCAAGGAACGTTAATCATTGAAAACAAAATTGTATCCGGAAAGTCCGGCTCATTGTCAGCATCAATTAATCGGGCTGTATATTCTGTAAAGCTTGAAGAATCTGAAAATCTGTCAGAACTTCAGAAAAAAATTAAAAGGATTTTGGAAGATGACAAAATAGAAATCATTCGAGCCGGCAAAGAGTCATTACAAACAGTGGACATAAAGCCCGGAATTTTCTCGCTTGAGATTGAAGACAATAGAATAAAAATGACATTGGGTATCGGGCAGGAGCTCTATGTAAAACCGATTGAAATACTACAACTTCTCTTTGAACAGGAAGAATTTGAATATATGAAACAGAAGATTCATCGTCTGGACCTTTTCAGAATCGATGAAAACGGCAACAAAATATTAGCCATGGATCTTTAAATTATGAAAATATTAACTAAAGAAAAAAGAATTACAAAATTTGATCCGGTACGTGCAGCAGCCCTAAAAGCTCTGGTCTTAATTGATCAAGGGGAGCAGACAGACAGAGCAGTTGAACTTGTAAAAGAAGGTGAAAAGCTGAGACCTATTGACAGCAAATTTCTGATGCAGTTAGTTGCCGGGACGACCAAAATGAAGCGAAGGCTGGACCATGAACTAAAATTTTATCTGGCCAAACCATCTATCGACCTTCCCCTGCTTCTTTCAAATATTTTCAGACTCGGCTTTTTTCAGCTTCACTTTACAGACCGGATTCCGGATGCGGCCATAGTCAGTGAGTCGGTTAATCTGGCTCATCGATTTTTAGACAGACCAAGGGCAAACCTGATTAATGCTGTTCTCCGCACGGCGATACGAGAGCCGCACAAGATTTCTTTTCCTGATAAAAAAGACGATCCTGTTTCATATTATGGAAAATATTATAGCTACCCTGATCATTTTGTAAAATACTGCCTCGACGAATTTTCTGAAAAAGAGACAGAGAATATACTGATAAAATACAATCTTTCTCCAACTGTAACTTATCGCGTCAATTTCTTAAAAGCGAAGCCTGAAGAAGTTAAAAAGACATTAAAAGAGTATAACGTAGCATTCAGTGACGGCAAATTTCTTCCGGAATTTATTCATATCGACCAGGGGGGCATTCCGCTTGAAAAAGAACTGATTGAAAGCGGTAAAGTCTTTATTCAGGATGAATCTGCCGGATTAGCCGGAAGATTATTGAATCCAAAACAGGGGAGCAAAGTTGTTGACCTGACCGCCGCTCCGGGCGGCAAGGCAACGCACATTGCAATTAAGATGAGGAACAAAGGGAGAGTTACGGCTCTGGATAAATCTGACCGCCGTTTACAGCTATTGGTCAAGAATGTTAACCGACTTGGGATTAAAATTATATCACCGGTGGTTTGTGATATGGCTGAGTTTATTGTCGACCCGTTTGACCGAGTAATTTTGGACCCTCCCTGCACCGGTTGGGGAACGGCCGGAAAACATTCTGATTTGCGCTGGGCAAAAACAGAAAACGACATAAAAAATCTTTCCAAAGTTCAGGGAAAAATGATTGACAGAGCCGGGCGGCCAAACGTAAACTTTCGCCTATCGGAGCACCGGCAAATACCATCTAAATACCGTCCAAGTAACGTCCAACCAAAGTGATTGGAGAGTAGATATCATGGGCGCAGGCAGAATGTCCCGGCAGGTCGTCTACGGCAGAAACGGCATGGTCTGTACCAATTCGCCTCTGTCCGCCGCGGCCGGTCTCAAAGTCCTTCAAGACGGAGGCAACGCTTTTGACGCCGCGTTGGCCGTAGCCGCCACCGAGACGGTGACCATGGCGCCAATGTGCGGCATCGGCGGGGACTCGTTCATCCTGCTATATGAAGAGGAGAGCGGTCAGGTAACCGGCATCAGCAGCAGCGGCGTCGCCGGTTCCGGAACGAGCGCCGAATATTACCGGAAGCAGGGCCTGACCAAGATGCCCCTGGAGGGCCCTCACTCGGTGGGAGTGCCCGGCGAGGTCGCCGCCTGGGAGGAGGTCCACCGCCGCTTCGGCAGCAGGCCCTTCGCCCAACTGCTGGAGACCGCCATCGGATACGCCGAGGACGGGTTCTCGCTGCCGCCCAAGATCGCCCAGAGCTTCGCCAATACCGCGGAGCGCCTGGCGGCCTTTCCCTCGACCGCCGAAGTTCTGCTGGCCGGTGGCCGGACGCCTGGCGAAGGCGACCTGTTGGTCAACCGGGACCTGGCCCAGTCCCTGCGCCGGATCGCCCAGGGCGGGGCCGACGAGTTCTACAGAGGTGAGCTGGCCCGGAAGATGGTCGAATCGTTGAACGACGCCGGTGGACTGTTCACTCCTGAGGATTTCGCCAGCCACGAAGTGGACGTCTACGACCCCATCGCCACCACCTACCGGGGAGAAACGATCTACCAGACCCGTCCTCCTTCCCAGGGCTTCCTCCACCTGGAGATGTTGAACCTGATCGAAGGGTTCAAGTTGTCCCACCTGAGTTCGGACAACCCCGAGGCCATACATCTGATGGTCGAGGCCAAGAAGATTGCCTACGACGACCGCAACCGGCTCGCCGGAGACCCCCGGGTGGTCGAGTGGCCCCTGGAGGAGGTGTTGTCCAAGGAGTACGCAGACCGGCGGCGCGGCGAGATACAACCCGGCCGGGCGGGCGCCGAGACCACGGGCCTGGAAACGGCCCGGACCGACGGCAACACCACCTATTTCTGCGTGGCTGACCGCGCCGGAAACGCCGTCTCCTGGGTCCACAGCCTTTCCCACGCCTTCGGCTCCCGGTTCATGGCCGCCGGCACCGGGGTGTTGTTCAACAACCGGGCCGGCCGTGGATTCAGCCTGGAAGCGGGGCATCCCAATGAGTTCGCCCCCAATAAACGCACCATGCACACCCTGAACTGCTACCTGACCCTTCGGAACGGCAAAGCGCATATCGTGGGCGGCACCCCCGGCGGCGACTTCCAACCCCAGTCGGGCGTGCAGATCATCACCAACCTGCTGGACTTCGGCATGGGACCGCAAGAGGCGGTGGACGCGCCCCGGTGGTGGAGCTTTCCCGGCACCGACCCCGCGACCATCGAGACCGAGATGGAACTCCGCGTCGAGCCGGAGATGCCCGAAGAGACGGTGAAAGGTTTGCGGCAACTGGGCCACAAGGTGGTGCGCCGCATTCCCGGAGTGTACGACGGCAAGGTCCAGTTGATCGTCATCGACCGGGAACGCCAGGTGTTGCTGGGCGCGGCCGATCCCAGAGGAGACGGCCTAGCCGCCGCCTTCTAACCAGTGCAACCGGGTTTGCATGGCCGGCTCAGCCGGGTTTCTATCGGCCCGGTGCCACAGAACGGCCCAGCCTAACTCGCCCCTAAAACTAACGTAGAGGATGATACCGATGCCTGGACTTCGCCTTTTGGCCTGCCTTGCCCATCCCGACGATGAGGCCTTCCCCGTTGGGGGGGTGCTGGCCCGCAACGTCGCGCAGGGAAGGCAGGTGCGTCTGATGACCACCACGCTGGGTGAAGAGGGGGAGATTCGGCAGGA
>JACZYS010000101.1:0-287 GCA_022570975.1 Candidatus Zixiibacteriota bacterium
TTTTTTAAAGTTAATGAGGGCACATCTTAGCTTTCTTTTGCAACTCCCTGGGCAATAATAAAACTCTTGCTCTTTTTAAACAGAGGTTCAGGTGGCTTTTGAGCTAAAGTAACAAATAGCTGACCGAGATTTCCAAACAGTTTAATAAGAGCATTTATTCTTTTTGGGTCAAGCTCTGCAAAAATTTCATCAAGCAATAAAATTGGAGTTTTCTCTTTTTCTTTTTTTAGTTTTTGAAACACAGAAAGTTTTAAAGCAATTGCAACCGTTCTACATTCGCCCTGTGA
>JACZYS010000101.1:297-8764 GCA_022570975.1 Candidatus Zixiibacteriota bacterium
TGGAGTCTGGCCGGGTAGTCGTCCAAAATAAATGAGAGGTCATCCCGATGCGGTCCCAGCAGAGAGGTCTGCATAATTTGTTCTCTTTGATAACTCCTCTTTAGCTCGGAATTAAAAAACTCTTCAATATTGTCTTTTTTATTTGTTTTCAAATTGTCAATTTTTAATGACGGTTTATAATTGATAATCAATTTCCCGCCTTCACTTATTTGCTCATAATATTTTTGCGATGACTTTGAAAAATCTTTAATAAAATTAATTCTCTCATATATTACCTCAGACCCATATTTTGCCAGCAGGCTGTTAAATGGCTGATGATCCATCTCGTTTTTTAAGGCCGCATTTTTCTGTGATAATACCCTATGATACTGTGATAAACTGTCAAGATACCTTCCCGAAAGCTGGGAGAGATACATGTCCAAAAAAGTTCTTCTGACAGAAGGGGGGCCGGTAATTATTTCACTGTCTTCAGGACCTGCAGAAACAACCTTAAAATGTTTATAAAGTTCATGGATACGAACCGTGACTTTATCGATGGTTATTTTTTTTCTTTCATTTTTTTGGAACGCAACTGTTACCTCCATCTCTTTTTCTTCATCATTAAGCTTCCCCTCCAGTCGATAAACTTCACTTTCATGATTAATAATAGAGATGTCGGGCACATTTCGATGAGAGCGTCCTAAACATAAAGTGAAAATAGCTTCTAAGAGGCTCGTTTTTCCAGAGCCATTGTCACCATAAAAAATGTTAACGTTTGGAGAAAATCCAAGAGACTCAGATTTAAAATTTCTAAAATTGGTCAGAGAAAGAGAGGAAATAAACATCTCTTGTTTTAGATAACCCAAATAGCCCTAATGAAACTTCAACTATTCCGCCAATCTCAGCGGCATAATAAGACAGAGGAAATCTTCTTTTGATTTATCCGCCGGATAAACAACACCGGCTGAAACAGTTGAAGAAAGTTCAACAGCCACTTCGCTGGCGTCAATTTTTTGAAGAATATCTGAAACATAAGCGGCGTTATATCCCATTTCAATAGAATCACCTTTAAAATCACAACTTAGGGTTTCTTTACCCTCACCGCCAACATCAGCGTTAGCTGTGGTTAAGGTCAAGGTGTTGTCCTTAATTGAGAATTTAACCTGATGGGTCAAGGCATTGGAAAGGATAGAAACTCGTCTGACTGCTCCCGACAGTTCTTCTCTTGAAATAATAAGTTTCTTGTCGTTTTCGACCGGTATAACCTGCTCAAAATTAGGATATGGTCCTTCAATTAGGCGGGAAGTTAAAACCATGTTTTCCAAACTAAATATGATAGAATTATCTCCAAATATTATTCCAATCTCATCCTCGTTTTCACCGGTAAACTTGGGGATTAAGTTAAGTACTTTAGGAGGAATAATTACATCATCATACATCCCTTTTAGTTTGGTATTTACAACCGATGTTTTTGCCAGGCGGTGACCATCGGTCGCCACCATCTGCATTCTTTCCCCTTTTGTCTGCCATAAGACACCGTTTAAAGCCGGGCGAGTGTCATCATCTGAGCAGGCAAATGTTGTTTTCTTAATCATTTCCACCAGTTCACTTCCAGAAATTCTGATCTCTTTTTTAGTGTTAACTGTGGGAAGTTGAGGAAAGTCATCTGCCGGAACGGTGGCGATTTTATATGAGCCGTTTGGAAATTTTATTTCCAGACGAGAATTATTCGATTCAAAACTAATCTCTGATTCGGGCAATTCTTTAAAAATATCAAATAAAATTTTGGCCGGAATACAAATTCCACCTTTTTTTGTCACCTTGCATTCAAGAGAAACAGTCATAGAAATATCTAAATCAGTTGCTGATATTTTCAGCTTATTATCCAGAGCTTCTATTAATATATTACTTAATACCGGCAGGGTTGTCTTGGCTGGAACCACCTGAAGAATATACTGGAGGTAATGTGATAATCTCGATTTTGAAACTAAAAATTTCATTTTATTTCTCCTGAAACTTTTTTAAACAACATTTCTTAATTATAAAATAGTTTTATATAAATAAAGTAGTAATAATATAGGCTGTTCACATGTTAATATCTTTAAATCAGCCTTCCAAATTTCTTATACCCACCTTAATTATCAATTACTTAACGATTTTCCTTAATAAACCTTTTTCAACAATAGGTCTTAATTTCTTCTTAATAAACTTAGTATATTTCAACATAATTTAAAACAAATATTTTATATCAATTAATCCACATCAGATTTTAACAATTTGTTAATAAAGTAAAGAGGCGGTTACCCGGTCAATTTTCTCCCTGAAAACCGATTCATGAAGCATTTTATTGGTTACTAAATTACAGGCGTGAATAACGGTAGAGTGGTCACGGCCGCCAAATGAATCCCCGATTACTTTAAGAGAATTGTCTGTCAGAGAGCGACATAAATACATGGCGATCTGTCTGGCCAGAACAATATTTGATGTCTTCTTTTTTGCAAACATCATTTTTAATTCTATTCTGAAATGCTCAGATATAGCTTTCTGTATATTTTCAATGGTTATCTCTTTTCTATTATTATTTACGGTATCAGAAAGAACTTTTGCTGCCGTGTCCAGGTTGACTGGAACAGATTTTAAAGAAGCATATGCCAGAATTCTGATTAGAGAACCTTCAAGCTCCCTGATATTTGTAGAGATTTTGTCAGCAATAAATTTTATAACTGAATCGTCAATAGAAAGTCCTTCGGAATCAAGCTTTTTATATAAAATTGCTGTCCTGGCCTCAAGGTCCGGTGCTTGAAGGTCTGTTACCAGTCCACTTGAGAATCTTGACAACAGTCGTTCCTCAAGCCCCTTAATCTCTCTGGGGGGGCGATCAGAAGTTAACACAATCTGTTTACCTAATTGATAGAGGGAATTAAAAGTGTGAAAAAACTGTTCCTGAGTTGACTCTTTGCCTGAAAAAAACTGAATATCGTCTATTATGAGCACATCAACATCACGATACATTCTGGTAAAATCAGCTATGGAATGGTCTGAAATTGAGGTGATAAAATCAGAGGTAAATTTTTCGCTGGTAGCATACATGACTCTTTTATCGGGGAAAAGTTCCATAATCTGGTTACCGATGGCCTGGGCGATGTGAGTTTTTCCTAGTCCGGTTCCGCCGTAAGTCAAAAGAGGATTATATTTTGTCATTCCGGGAGCTTCGGCAACAGCCATGGCAGCAGCACAAGCAAACTGGTTAAAATCTCCAACCACCAATGAAGAAAATTTATAATTTACATTCAGATTGTGCAGAAAATTTGATTTTGGCTTTGGTTTTAAGGCTGAGATATTCTGGTAACTGTAAAGGTTAAACGTTGGCTGCACCTCTTCTTTTTCTGACTCATTAATTACAAAATTAAGATGATAATTTTTTCCAAGAACTTCCTTAAAGGCCTCACCAATTAAGTCATGGTAGTGGCTTTTTATCCAGTCGGCTACAAACTGGTTGGGTACAGTAAGGTCAAAATTTCCGTTGTCCGCCGGCATCCCCGATGTAGGCTTAAGCCAGGTATTGTATGACTGCTCTTTCATTCTGCGTGACATATATTTCAAGCAGTCATGCCAGCTCTGTGAATTTATAATATTTTCTTGCACTTTAAACGAACCCCTCAAAAGTAATAAACATTTTTAAAAATCTATAAGCGATTGAATTATAAGAAGTTTAATTAGCTCCCAAACTCAAACGTTCAACTTTTCCACTCAGTTGTGAACATCCTGTAAACAATAAACAATTGACAACATAATGGTGGGCGGCAACTTTAAAAGTCCCCTGCAAAGATGTCAACAATTGATTAACAATATTAATTAGGATAGTTTTCATTTGCATATTTATAAACAAATCAACTGTACGTCAAGAAGTGTTACGGAAAAAAATTAAAGAATGTGAAGTGTATGCTATTTCATTATTTATAAGAGAGATAACTCAAGATGATTATTTACATCCAAATCAAACTGTTAACAATTTTATACAGCCAACACTGAAAGCTCTTTAATACAAGGGGTTATCAGCTAGCCATCTCTTTAATTTTGTTTGCAATGTCTTCAAAGAGTTTCTTGATTTCCGGAGTGCCGGAAACGGCAACCGGGTTACCGGTGTCACATCCTTCTCTTATGCTTGTCAGAAGGGGAATTTCTCCCAGGAAAGATGTCTCCAGCCGCTTAGCAAGTTCTTTCCCTCCATCTTTGCCAAAGATAAATTCTTTCACACCGTTGGATTCATAATAGGACATATTTTCAATAACCCCAATAACTTTTAATTTCGTTTTTTCGGCAAGTTTGGCAACTCTACCGGCTACGTGGGTTGCCGTCTGCTGGGGGGTTGTGACAATCAATAGCTCCGCACTTGGAATTGCCTGGGCAATTGTCAGGGTGACATCACCGGTACCGGGAGGCAAGTCCAAAAAGAGATAGTCAAGCGAGTCCCAGAGAACATCGGCCAAAAACTGATTTATAGCTTTGTGAAGCATTGGCCCTCTCCAAATAACCGGTTCATCTTCATCGACAAAAAATCCCATTGAGACAGCCTGAATATTATCACCTTTTCTGAGAGGAATAATTTTGTTTTCAAGCAATGTTGGTTGTCCGCTGACTCCAAGCATTCGCGGAATGGAAAAACCGTAAACATCGGCATCCAAAACACCAACATTATACCCCTGAGCGGCCAGAACAGATACAAGGTTGGTGGTCACTGTAGATTTTCCCACCCCTCCTTTTCCAGAAGAGACAGCAATGAATCTTTTGGCAAACTGATGAATATTAACCGAGTTTTTTCCACCGGCAGTGGCCGTGCCTCTTAGTTTAGCGAATAACTTCTGCCTTTGTTCATCAGTCATGACATCAAAAACAACTTTAACAGACTCCACTCCGGGTACAAATTCCAGACTTTCTCTAATGTCATTTATGATTTTTTCTTTTAACGGGCAACCGGGTACGGTGAGAGTTATACCAACGGTTACATCCCCTCCATCAATTTCAATGAATTTGACCATATCAAGTTCAGTGAGCGGCTTTCTTAATTCCGGGTCTTCCACGCCATCTAAGACATGCAGTATAGCTTCTTTTGTTAACACTCTTTTTTAGATCACCCCCAAAACTTTATACAAAGAAATCAAATTACAGTCCTCTTGCTTGATTTCATCAATCAATGACCCCATTAGGATTATCAGGAATATTTGACCGAGTTTCACTATGCTTTATCATATGATAAAGCAAATATACAATTGAACAACTAATAGCCGCATCGGCAACATTAAAAGTCCACCAACGCTCCAACTGATAACCGAAAAGATTTATGTCTACAAAATCAATATCAATAAAATCAATAACCTTTCCAATTCTTACGCGGTCAATAATATTTCCAAGTGCTCCGCCAGAAATAAAAGCAAGGGGCAAGGCTATATGTTGTTTGTCCAAACTCTTATAAAGATAGTACAAAACAAACAAAAATATAAATAAGGAGGAGATTAAGTAATAAATTGAGGGACCAAAACTGGTACCCAAAGCACCTCCATAGTTATAAACAAGGGAGATCATGAAAAGTTCTCCAAGAACTTTAATCGGGGGGTTTTCAGCAAGGTAAGCTACGGCTATCAGCTTAGTTGACTGGTCAATAATCATTACCAGAAGAATAATGACAGTAGGGAGAATGAAGCTTCTCGATTTACTATCTTCCAGAAGACTTGTCCTCTTCTGCAGATTTGCATTCAATACAAAGTCTGGCGTGGGGAACTGCTTCTAGTCGGGGGAGGCTGATATTTTTTTCGCAGACAATGCAGGCCCCAAAGAGACCGTCGTCAATTCTCCTTAAAGCTTCATCAATATGATATATAAGCCTTCCGGATTTGGAAGCAAACATGAAAGCCAACTCTCTTTCCATTGCATCTGTTCCCTGGTCAGCCATGTGATAAGAGTATGAAGATAAATCTCCGGTCGCTTCTTTGGTGGTCGTGCTCACTCTTGATTTCATCAATTCACTCATTTCGGCAACCTGTGTCTCCCTTTTTTCCAACAAAAGCTTGCGAAACTTTTTCATTTCAGTTTTTCTCATAAGCGACTCCGCATCATATAGATTTGGCCACTTCTATTGTAGCCGCTTCTCCGTTAATATTCCATTCTCTGGCATTTTCTGAGATTTTGCCATTAGCAATTTCCAGTGAGTTTGCCAGAGTCTCCTTTTTTATAAAATCTTCATGCTCTTTGGCAGCACTGATGAGTCTTTTTGAAGAACTCAATCTGATTTTTATCTGGTCGGTTACTTCAAGCCCGGTTGATTTTCTCATGTTCTGAATTTTATTTACCAACTCCCGAGCGAATCCTTCGTTTAACAGCTCATCGCTCAGTGTTGTATCAATAGCAATAGAAACCTGGTCGTCATTTTCAACAGCAAAGCCTTCTTTTTCTGTTTTGAAAATATTGACATCTTCATCAGTCAAAAGAATTTGCTTGCCATCAACATCCAGTTGCAGCTGACCGGATTCGGCAAAATCTTTTACCTGCTCAGAGCTGAGCGCTTCAAGCAAGGCGGCCGATTTCTTGACCAGCCCGCCCAGTTTTGAACCGGCAACTTTGAAATTTAACTTGGCTGAATATGTAACATGCTGAGTTAAATCAGAGGCGGAAAGAATTTCTTTTATATTCAGCTCATCTTTTATTATGTCCATATACTCAAGCAGGGAGTCAAACTCTCCATCATTTTTTCCGCCAATTAATAGACGAGACAAAGGCTGTCTAATTTTTAGATTTTTTCTGGAACGTGCCGCTCTGCCCAGAGAAACAATTTTTTCAACTGTCGCCATATTTTTTTCCAACTCTCTGTCAATCGCCGCTTCTTCTGACACCGGAAATTCTGTCATATGAATAGATATGGGATATCCGTGCCTCTTTTTGTCGTTCCCCATAAGTTCCTGCCAGAATAGTTCCGATACCATTGGAATGACAGGAGCGGAAAGCTGACAGACCCCAACTAATATTTTATGAAGCGTATAATAGGCTCTCATCTTGGACGGGTCATCCCCTCTTGCCCAAAACCGCTTCCGGTTGTTACGGACATACCAGTTAGACAAATCTTCAATGACAAATGACTGGATAGCCCTTACCGGTCTGGTCAAGTCATACTTGTCAAAAGATGCGGTGACTTCTTTGACCAGAGAATTATATCTGGAGATTATCCATTTATCAAAACGTTCTTGTTCACCGGAAAGATTTTTTAAAAACCGGGCGATACTTAAATTCTCGTTAGAGGCGCGCTCCTTAACAGAATCAATATTTGTATAAAGGGCAAAAAATGAGTATGTATTGCGGAGGGTGTCAAAATATTTTCTGATAACTTCACTCAACCCTACCAAATCAAATTTTGTTGGAAGCCAGGGATTGGAAACAGAAATCATGTACCAGCGGAGCGGGTCAGCCCCATATTTTTCAACTGTTTCAAAAGGGTCAACCACGTTCCCTTTATGTTTGGACATTTTCTTGCCTTCTTTGTCCATAATAAATTCCAGCACGATTACATTTTTAAAAGGAGCTTTTCCAAAAAGCATGGTGGAAATTGCAAGCAATGAATAAAACCAGCCTCTGGTCTGGTCAACCCCTTCTGAGATAAAATCAGCCGGATATTTGTTTTCAAAGCCTTCTTTATTTTCAAAAGGATAATGCCACTGCGCAAACGGCATGGCACCGGAGTCAAACCAGACATCAATTACTTCAGGCACCCGGCTCATTGTAGATTGGCATTCGCAGGTAAGTTTTACTTCATCCATCATTGGTTTATGAAGATCAATTTCCTCAGGCAAAGAGATAGCTTCTTTTCTCAGCTGTTCAATTGAACCGACCGCTCTTCTTTTTTCACAGTCCTCATCGTCACAAATCCAGATCGGCAGCGGTGTTCCCCAGAATCGTTCTCTGGATATGGCCCAGTCAACATTGTTTTCCAGCCAGTTAAGCATCCGGCCGGTGCGAATTTCATCCGGGTACCAGTTAATGGCGTTATTGTTATTTAGAAGCTGCTCTTTAAACTGAGTGGTTTTGATATACCATGACTCCCGGGCAATATAAATCAAGGGGGAGTGACACCTCCAGCAGAACGGATAGCGGTGGGGGTATCGCTCCAGGCGGTAGAAGACACCCTTGGAGCGCAGGCTGTCGTATATGGCGTCGTTGGCCTCGAAGTTCTGCTCCGTGGCCTTCTCAGCGGTGGCGGCGAGGTCAGCCTTGAACTTTCGCATGGCCTTGTAGGTGTCGCCTGAACGCGACGAGATCATGGAGGGCGCGGGGTGCCACATGTGGCAGCCGCCGTTTCCGTCGTTGGTGACGAGGGCGGCGGGTCTGCCGTCGAGGCGTACGACGCACTCGAAGGCGACTGAGTGCCGCAGGGCGCGGATGCTCGTCGCCGTCACGCGCTTGAGGTAGGCTTGGGCTTGTTTCTTGGTCATTCTTGTCTCCC
>JACZYS010000102.1:0-5670 GCA_022570975.1 Candidatus Zixiibacteriota bacterium
ATCATCAAATGAAATTTGCAATTCTTCAATAAGCGGGTTTATCATTTCAACTTTTGACTTCATCCCCTGCATGACATGTTTGACTCCCAGATCGGCCATGCGTGATTCTGTTGCCTCGGAGAAGCGCCCCGATACGACGGCAAGTTCAAGTCCGGCTTTCATAGCCAGCACCATAAAAAATCCATCGGATATATTAAATTTCTTAAACTCCATTCTGTCCGGGCCAAAATATATGCTGTCATCGGTTAATACTCCATCAACATCCAGAGCGAGGAGTTTTACTTCTCCTATCGCAACTATAAAATCTTCTATATTCAGCAGGTTCATTGGGCCGCCTCCCTGACAGAAAGAACAGACTCAATAAGCTCATCCATCTTATCAAGGGGAAGCATCGCCCCGGCATCAGACAGTGCTTTCTCCGGCTCCGGATGGGTCTCCACGAAAAGCCCGTTAATCCCTACCGCCGCCGCCGCTTTGGCGAAAGGAATAATATATTCCGGTTGTCCGGTAGAAACATTTCCCCCCCCTCCGGGAAGTTGCAATGAGTGAGTGGCATCAAACACAACCGGGCATCCGGTCTCTTTCATTATCAAAAGGGAGCGGAAATCAACGACCAGATTATGGTAGCCAAAAGTTGTCCCGCGCTCGGTGACCATCACTTTCTTAGAATTTGTTTTTGAAACAATTTTTTGCATATCTTCGGGGGCTAAGAACTGACCTTTTTTTATGTTCACCCATTTCCCGGTCCCGGCCGCCTTGACGACCAAATCTGTCTGCCGGCAGAGAAAAGCCGGAATCTGAATAATATCTGCCACCTGAGCCACAGCCTCAATTTCAGTTGTCTCGTGGACATCGGTCAAAATCGGCAGGTTAAACTGCTTTTTGATATTGGCTAAAATCTCAAGTCCCTTATCCATTCCATTGCCACTAAAAGAACCAGGCGACAACCTGTTGGCTTTTTTGTATGAGGCTTTAAAGACAAAGGGGATATCATATTTCTCAGCTAACTCTTTTACACTCTCAGCAACTGAAAAACAGAGCTCGGCCGACTCAATCACACAGGGTCCGGCGATGAGAAAAAACTCATTATTTTCAATTCTTTTCATAGTCGTTTCAGGCATAGTTTAGAAATATAGGGAAAAGCTATCGGGTAGTAAATGAATTATTATTGAGCCTCTGATGAGAGTCTTTTTGACTTGCGTAGGTCGAAATCCCCTGCGGTTTCGACAAAGTGATTTTGTCGATAATGTCAGGAGCGCGGGGCTCCTGACCTACTAAGACTGGATTCCCGTCTGCACGGGAATGACGATTAAGCCTGCTACCCCTTAATGGCCAGTTGGGTCATGAAATCACGGGCCGACATGGTTTCACAACTGTAAATCATCTTCTTGATATCCGCTAATTTTTCATCAGAAAATAAATTCTCGGCCAATGAGTTAAACTTTACTGTCAAATCCTCATCGGTCATTGGTTCTCTTGGATCACCTTTGGGAAACTCCCTGTATTCAGAATACTCTTTGCCGTCTCTTGTTTTTATTACAACTCTGGAGGGTTGTTTTTCCGGGAAGAGTTTTTCAAACTCCATTGACGCCTCACCTTTTATCTTATCAATCACCTTCCAAATCCGTTCATCTTTCATCTTACTGTCAGAAAATGACTGGGTCGTTACCTGGCCGTCAACAAGGGCGGCGGCAATACAGTAAGGCAGAGAGTGGTCTGCTGTTTCTCTTGAGTCCGGACGATATTTGTGCTCATCGAACAAAATGTCACAGGCGCGCGCTATGGTGGTCACTGTTACCTTTTGAATATCATCAAGAGCAATATTGTTATCTTTCATCACTTTCAAGGTGCAGGTAATATGGGTGTGGGTCAGCGCCTCGGTTGGGAAGGCTTTCATGGAGCATTCAAGAATTTTAAATTTGTCACCAAGATTGTCAACCAACTTGCTCTTATCCCAGCCTTCACCAAAACAATCCATCAATCCTTCTTTTCCCTCAAAAACTGCTTCTGTGCCGCTGAAACCTTTTTGAGCCATCAAGGCGGCAAAAACCCCGCTCTGAACGGCCATTGGGTCAACGGTGTTTTTCATCATGGTCAGTTTTCCGGCCGTGGGACAACCGATTGTATGGTTATGCGAGCCGTTTATCCCAACGGCGTTAACCAGCTCATCCACAGACAAACCAAGAATTTTGCCGGCCACAAGTGGAGAAACAAACTGAGTCAAAGTGGCGTGATGCCATTTACGCTCTCTGACTCCGGGCGTGGCAAACTCACAGAGCCTCATCTCAAACTCATAGGCCAGAACAATGGCCACTATGACCTCCTCCATTGATGCTTCCACCATCTCGGCCATTGATATAGCGGCCGGAATAATGTCCGATGGGTGCGAGGGGTCTTCTTTCCAGTAAATGTCGTTGAAGTCTAAAGCACGAATCATGAGAGAGTTTATCAGAGTTGCGCTGACCGCCGGCATCCGGTCACCAAAACCGAAAAGCGAAGCCTGAGCCTTGCCCCCTATCTCACGATAAATCTCTCTGATAATATTTACATCTTTGGTGTGGTAGCCTCCATAGGCACAGCCAACCGAGTCGTACAAATATCTTTTTACTTCGTGGACAACGTTTTCGGGAAGGTCACTGTATTTCAGACTATATGTAAACTCGGCCAATTTTCTTGAGATAGTTTTTTCCATCAGGTTATACCGTTCATTATTTTATTTGTTAATTTTGCTAATATTGGCCTGTACCCATTTTTCCAGCCCACCTAAGACAATAAGTTCCTGAGCCGCTTTCCCAAGCGGTCTAATTTGATATTGCCTATTATTATATTCAATTTCTGCTTTTTCAAAATCAACGATGATATCACCATCACCCACTCTGGTCAAAGTGTCATCAGAGAATTCTGTCTTTAATGTATCAACCAGCTCGGGACATTCTATCGTTACAAACCCGTTATTGATAGCGTTACGTTTGTAAGTTTCACTGAATGATGCCGCAACTATAAGCTGGATCCCTTTATACTTGAGGGCCGTGGCCGCCTGTTCACGAGAGCTGCCGGTTCCAAAATTATATCCGCCGACCAAAATGTCCCCCCCTTGAGCAATCCCCTGAAACTTTGGGTCATAATTTTCCATAGCTGCCTTTGCCTGTTGCTCGGCTGTAAAATTATCAAGATATGTATATTTCCCCGGGAAAATGCCATCGGTATTCATGTTGTCAGCCTGACAATAAAGAAGCCGGCCGGAATATGTTTTTTGAAATCCGTCAATTAATTCCGTTTCAGATTGTTTCTGGTCGTCCCTTTTTGATATTTCCATATTCCCCAAAATTTCTGTTTCAGAAAAATTATGCGGCATGTCAATGAACCCGGAGATTGCCGAGGCCGCAACCACTGATGGTGAAGCCAGATATGCAAAGGCGTCTCTTGAACCCATTCTTCCTTTGAAATTTCTATTGGTTGCCGAGATTCCAACCTCGCCTGCTTGCAGCAATCCCTCGCCAAGTCCAATACATGGCCCGCAGCCCGGGGGAAGAACTCTTGCCCCGGAGGTGATAAGTTTTTGCCAGTCGCCTCTTTTTTCTGATTCTTTTTGCACCTCGCTTGAGGCAGCGGCAATATAAAACTCAACCCCATCAGCAACTTTTTTTCCATCAACAACAGAAGCGGCCGCAGCCAGATCATCAATGCGGCTGTTGACACAGGAGACAAGATATGCTTTTTGCACGGCTATTTTTTTCTCTCTTAAGTCACGGACAGAAGTCATGATCTTTACCGAATTAGGACCAGAAACATGGGGCGAGACAGTTGATAAATCCAAGGTCAGTTTTCTGGAATAAAAGCAGTCATCATCGGCTGAAAGAATGCTGTTCTTGAGAATATTTAATTTTTCTTCAGACATTCTGGGATGTGATTTTTGATTGTCCGAATCAGAAGGAACCCCTTCGGCGCCTCTTTGCTCAATAAAATTTATTCTTTTTTCAAGCCAGGCAATTGTTCCCTCATCGACCGGAAAAAGCCCCACCAGTGCGCCCCATTCGGTAGTCATGTTAGCGATTGTCAGACGGTCATCAATTGACAGCCCGGCAACACCTTCACCGCAAAATTCTACGGCATGGTTTAATACTTCGTCGTTGTTAAAAAAACCGCACAAAGTTACAATTACATCTTTGCCAAATACGCCCTGGCTTAGTTTTCCTTTCAGCTCACACCTTGCCACCTGTGGAACCTGCCACCAGGTTTTACCGGTTGCCCAGATAGATGCGGCATCGGTTCTGACAATCGGAGTTCCCAGACAACCCAACCCTCCATACATATTGGAATGGCTGTCCGAGGCCACCACCATGGTCTGGGGCCAGGCGTAACCTTCCTCACACATAATCTGATGCCCAATCCCTCTTCCGGCCGGATAAAAATCTATGTCGTTCTGTGCCGCAAATTCTTTTATAGCCGAATATTTTTTGAGGTTTGCCTCTGATTTATCCTGAACGTTATGGTCTAAAGTAAAAACCAATTGCCGGGGGTCATATATTTTTGATGCGCCTATTGATTTAAACTTAGGAATTACCGCTCCGCTATTGTCATGGGTCATGACGTACGAAGGAGAAATGGTTATATAGTCTCCGGCTTTAACTTTTACTTTTGTACCGGATATATGCTCTTGAGCAATTTTTTCTACAAGATTTTGACCCATGGAATAGTATATAAACCTCTAACAGACAAGATCAAAATCTATAAAATCAGTATGATGAAAAATAATGCTCTCGGGAAGCCGCTTTTCTCCGGCTCCTTCTTTGGAGTGAGTGGCAATCATATGCATTACCTCAGATGGCAGTTTATGTTTGAAAGCCAGACCAACACCGCTGAAGGGATGCCTGATATGTTTGCCGTAATCAGATTTATTCGGTTTGCCGTCAATAATCTCAAACTCAAGCAGCTTGCCAACATCGGCAAGCAGAGCACCGGAAACCAGGTAGTTACGGTTTACCGGAGTTTTGTTTTTGCCATGTATTTCATCTAAAACTTCATCACAGGCGACCGACATTCTGACACAGGCACGGACATGATCTATAAACCCAATTTTTACATTTTTTACCAGGAGAGTAAAAGGAATATTTCTCAGTAGTTCTTCGGTCCAGCCTCTGAATTCAATAGCCTCAATCCAACAGGCGATTGTTTTTTCTTTTAGCTCTTCATCTTTTATTAAGTCCATCTCCGGAAACAATCCCATAACCAGAGACTTTAATTCTTCATTTGCTGACATTCATAAACCTCGTCAATTAAATTTAGTCATCGTAATAGTCATCATCGTAGACGGAATCAATCAAACTGTCATTTTCAAAAAAGTCATCGTACAATTCTGTGTCATCCCATTCGGGAAGCATCAATGGCCGGAAAACTACTTCCATCTTGGTGCCATCGCGATATATTTCGACCGTTGCACCCCCATCTAAGAAATTCTCATATATTTTTTCAATCAGTTTTCTCTGGTTTCTCGCCAGCGAGCCGTCAACCCTTCGGATAATATCCCCTTCTCTCAGTCCGCAAGCATAAGCCAGTCGGAAGATATCCACTTTATCAACTACCAATTGAGATGAAGGGTTACGACTGACAGAAAAACCAAATTTCCCCTTAATGGGAATACCCTCTAAATAAAACTTCTGCTGGGTGCTC
>JACZYS010000102.1:5680-8726 GCA_022570975.1 Candidatus Zixiibacteriota bacterium
GGTAACAGTGACGAGTCTTGAATTGTGCGGTTCCTGAAAAAGCCATTCATCGAGAGAAAAACTGGGCGTCAATACCCACTTATCTAACAAGTAAGTTTCAAATATTGTTCTTCCGGGGAAATGCTCTTTCCAAAATGCAGATTTATAGGCATTTGTTGTTTCTTCTATCCCCAATACGTTCTGGCAGGTAGCAATTGTCAAAAGCATGGCCATGTTATCAAGCCGGTAGGCGGACTTTCTCAACAGGGGGTGTTCGGCCAAATCAATATCGGCCACGGTTCTTCCTTTTCTGGTTTGGGCCAGCATCCGTTTTGAAAGTTGAAAGACAAGATTGAAAAGAAGGTTGTCGCCATGGGGAGCGGCTTCAAGCAAACTGCCTCTCTGGATTCCACCCAATGACAAAATTGTCGGCTCAGAAGAACCGACCGAGGGATAAAACCGTAATATATAGATATCAAATTCTGACTCCTGCCACATTATGCCGGAAAGCTCGGCAAGAATATATAAGACCGTATCCCCTTTTTCTGACCAGAACCGGGCTATGAGGCTGTCATTTGAAGAGACCCAGTCCATATCTCTTTCAGCTGAGCGGTAACTTTTGTAGAACGGTAAAACAGAACTCTGCAGGTCTGCAGAGCTATTGTTTATTTTGACTGCCGGAATAAATGAGTCAAAATTAAATATGGAATAATATGTATCCTGAGCTTTTAAGCTCGAGCCAAAAAAAGCCAACAATAATAAGGCGAACATCGTTTGTTTCATAACAGGGGAAGATAACAGAAATTTATTGTCTAAGGCAAGAATACTTTTTTTTGCTGACAGAGCTGTTACTAATCTCCTGCAACTTTTGGCTCAAACAGGTTGAGGTAGAAAATTGTATATACATTCTGAATAAATGTTCCGCTTAAGCCACCAACAATAAACGAGGCAATAAAATAAACGACACCGTTGATAATAGTCTCCAAAACCCCCGGCAAGAAAGAAGTCATTATCCTAAATGGAATTATCAACATTGCAAGAATAATAAAAATTGCCACCATCAAGAAGAAAGTAGCTATTAAAAGAATCAAGCAGTTTAGCTTGTTTGTTTTTACCAACTGCCAGGCCTCATATACCGCATCTCCAATTGATACATTTCTGATTACTAAGGCTCTGAGAGCAAGAATAAAAGTTGAGATATAAAAATAGAAACCAATCATCCCTATCGGTATCAAGCCCAATAGTACTACAACTCCTATTATTTCATTGATCATGAATGTCCCTATAATTACAAAAGCTAAGAACATGAAAACAATAACCGCCACCGAAAAACTCAAGAAAGAAATACCCAGCATTCTCCAGAAAAAATCGAGCCCGGCAGAATAAGAATCTTTGAAACTATATACACCACCTCTGGTCAGCTTGTTGCAGGCGTCAATAAGAGCAGTCTGTGAAATAAGTGAAATTATCCATGATATTATAGAGAACAAAAGGATACCGGATGTTAAGGGTGCAATCAATTCCATGAGTTGTGAGATATCCGGAATCTCGCCGGCAAAATCGAGCTTTGATTCATCCAGTTCCATATTCAAATCAAAACCGCTCATGCCCATTGTAAACATCCCAAAAATCCAGAGCGATTTATTGTTCCAGGCGGTGCTTAGCGATTTCTTAAATATTGCTTCAAAATTCATATTTCTACCTTTTCAATAATTTGACATATGAAATGACATCCACTTCTGATTTCTTATCAACAATAATTTCCAAAATTTCAGGGGAAAGAGAAACCTGCCGATATTTCATAAAACAATAGACCTCAAACTATAATATGAAGAATGCTTGAAACAAGACAGACAATGGTCCTTCTGGCCGGATTTATTATGCTTATGGGAGTTCTGGGCTACACTGACACTCTCGAAATTGAGCCGGTGATGATTAATGGGTTTATCGCCTTAATTACGATACTTTTAGGTTATCTGTTGTCGCTCAACAACAAAACTGCCTGGCATGGTTCGGTTATCTGGCTTTCTTTCATATCATCGATATATTTATATCAGATTTTTGGCCATATTTCTGACGACCTAAACCCGGAGCCGGAATCAAAATATGTTTTTGTGGGAATGACCATGCTTGCTCTGGCTACTTTATATAGGGTGATTAAAGCCAAACCTGAATCTACGAAATAGTGCAAAATCGAATATAGCCTGAAAAGCTACTCGGTGCTGCTTACCACCAGATCAATTTCCGTTTCAACATCCAATTCGTTCCCTTCGGATTCGGACTGCTCCAGCACTGTTTCCGGCAGATAATTTTCATCGGTACGGTAAGTAACAATACCTATCCGTAAAGATTTATCTTCAATTTTCTTGGTCGCTTCATCAAATTCCGTTGTGGCCTCAGCCGTTGACATCGCCTCTTTCCTTTCGCATCTCTCGTCAACTCGACGATTGCTCGACAATGAATGTCATTAATGTTCGCCTCCTGGTGGAAGCGTTTGTTTCCGTATTGAGAATCCTGTTACCACACGTCACAGTGTGACAATTGAACGCGGTTGCAGAGAAACTTTGCTTAAGCCCCTTCTTTGTCCGCCAGGGTTTTGATTTGTCCGGCGATTTTTCCACCGGGACCAAGCAAGACAGCGGCCAATTGGGCACCGGGACTTAACGCCAGCCCCATAATTTGACCGATCAATTCCTCCCGAGAGGGGCTTTTGCTCAGCGTGTCCACTTCCTCAGCCGAGAGGGGCGCCCCCTCGGTGGTTCCCCCTTTGATTTCCAGTCCGTCAAGTTCCTTGGCCCATTTTGAGATTTCCTTGGAGAGGGAGACGATATCTTCTCCCCCCCAGACCAACGTGGACGGACCCTGGAGAATCGAATCCAGAGCAGTCACTCCGGCTTCGTTGAGAGCTTTTTTGGCAAGGGAATTCTTCACCGTAAAGGCAGAAAAATTTTTCTCACGAAGGGCAAGCCGAAACCGGTTTGTGGAAACCGCATCCAGCCGCGAAGAGTCGATCACCAACATATCACTCGGCTCACCGATCCGATTGCGGATCTCCGCCATGCTCACC
>JACZYS010000103.1 GCA_022570975.1 Candidatus Zixiibacteriota bacterium
GTCTTTGTTTTTCGTCATGCTGATTTTTCATCTCAAACTGTTCCAGTTCGGCATCAAGTAAGTTTGAGGAAGTTTCAAGCCAATTTTCTTCTGAAAGGACACCCTCAGCAAGTTTTATTGAATCAATATTGGCTTTCAAAGTTGCCGACTCAAAATTATCCGATGCAATTTCTTGACCAAGTTCCATCTCCAAAAGACCCAGATATGCTTCGACCACTTCGTTCTTGAGACTTGCTATTTCTTCGCGATTAGTGAGTTCGGCCAGTCTGAGGTCATCCTTTTTATTGCGAAGTTCATACTTGGCCGATGATGGTTTAAGCAGAGGCTGTACAAAATTAAAATCAAAAAATCCCTGTCGGGTGAGTTCATTTATTTCAACCCCTTCAATTGCGGTATTGGGATAGGTTGCATCATTGCGAAGCAGGTTGGCGCGGACGGTTAAGTCACCGCCGGTGATTAAGGCCTGTTCAAATTTTATGTTTGAGCTGAAATCAAAGTCTGTGTTTTTGAAAAGAGACTTCTGGGAAGCGCCCCCGAAAAACCTATATGATTCATTCTCACTATAAGATGGAAGGGAGCTGTTTATTGAAACTCTTGGCAGAAGAAAATTTATTCTCTGGGCAAAATATTGTTGCTCGGCAACTTCCAGATTGCCGGCAATAATACTTCCTCTGATTGATTTTTCAACGGCTATTTTTAAAGCTTCATCCAAAGTCAGCTTTACTGACCAAACCTTGCCGGCCATAAAAATAACAAGAACTGTGATCGACCAGATGAAAAGTCTATAACTTTTATTCATATCTCAAGGCCTCAATTACGTCTAAAGTTGCAGCTTTCTTGGCCGGATAGATTCCAAAAACAACTCCAACTGTGGTTGAAACAAAAACAGCCAGGACAATTGAATACGCAGATACGATTGTCGGCCAGTTGGCATAGTATGAAATGCCTTTGGCAAAAACAATTCCAAGTACCAGCCCAATAAAACAGCCAATCAGGCAGATTGTCACAGCTTCAATTAAGAACTGTCTCAGAATATCAATCCGAGTTGCTCCCACTGCTCTTCTGACTCCAATCTCTCTGGTTCTTTCCAAAACGGTTGCTAACATAATATTCATAATTCCAATTCCGCCTACTAAAAGCGAAATTCCGGCCATGGCACCCATAACAATATTAAAAATCTGCTGGGTCTTTTTTGTCTGTCTCAAAAGAGATTCCGGTACCACAACTTCATAATCATCAACACCCAGATGACGTCTGTTCAAAATACTTTCCACTAACTGAGTAACAGGTTTGACAAATTTCAATTCTTTAACAGTTACCGTCAGTTGGTCAATCTCCGGTGTATTTTGAACATTTTCATCTATAGAAGTAGAAATAAAGAAGTGTCCTCTTCTTATTTTCACCCCGTTACCTCTTTCCAGTTTTTTATTGGCTGTGTTGTAAGGGATATAAACATCTTCGTTGAAATTCTTCAGTTCAAACCCTTCCACTTTACCACGTCCAATATATTTGTCGGCCATGATACCGACAACTTTGAAATTCAAATCTCCAATCCTGATTTCTTTTCCAATCGGGTCGCTGAAGGCAAACAATTCCCTTTTTGTCCTTGCTCCCAGCACGCATATCTGGGCAAAAGTTTGATTATCTTTATCTATAATAAATCTTCCCCGTTCAACTTCAATAGAGGATGAATAAATAAAAGATGGCACCGTGGCCACAACCCGGGCTCTGGATTCTTCTGAACCGTAATAGATGGTGCCAATTGGTTCATATCTCTGGGGAACAACATTTTCCACCATTCCTGAAAAACGGGCAATATTTATTCCATCGGCTACGGTCAATCCCGGAGAACGAGCCAGTTTTATATCAGAGACCATCCCTTCTTCGGGTACAGTGGCATTGACTATGATATTATTGATACCGAGTATTTCAATTTGTTTGAGGGCTTCCTGCTTGGCCCCTTCACCAATTGAGAGCATGGCCACTACGGCACCAACTCCAAATATCACTCCGAGCATGGTCAAAAGAGTGCGGAGGCGGTGGGAGGTCAGAGAATCAAATGAAATTTGAAGAACACGGGTATAGTTCATTATTTTCCGCCCCGGTTTCCTTTGCCTTTCATCTTTTTATCCCCGCCACGTTTACTCATTTTTCTTTTATTCATTTCAGGCTCAGTAGCCCTGTCACCGGGCAGCCCCTGTTCATCCAAAGTAGGATCAATCAGACAGATCTCATCACCCACTTTCAGCCCATCCAGAATCTCAATAGACATATCATTTTTCCGGCCTAACTCAACCAGACGCATCTTTTTGTTTTCAAGAAAAACAACCGGCTTTCCTTCTTTTTCAAAGACGGCTTCAAGGGGGATGGATATGACATCTTCAATCCGGTCAATAATGATATCACAAGAGGCTGACATGCCCGGTTTAAGTTTTTCATCAGTGTTTATGATCTGAATCTCAACATCAAATACATTAATTCTTGAGCCCGGATTTTTCTTTCGGGCCAGTGTTCCCTTGCTGATAACTTCTCCAATATAATTGTAATCAGGGTAGGCATCCAAAATTATCTCTACCAGTTGACCGGAATCAACTTTGTTGGCATCCACTTCACTGACCATGGTCTTAACAATCATATCAGATAAATCTGGCAAATTGATAAGTCCCTGGCCTGGCCAGGGGGAATCCCCTTCCTGGACTTTGCTCATGTTTCCGCCTTTCCAAATCTCCAGATAAACAATTAATCCGGGTATGGGGGCGGTTATGGTCAGATCGCTGAGCTCTTTTTCTGCCAGCTTCAATTTATCTTCCGCTCTTTCAACCTCAATTTTTGCTTTTTCCATGTCACCTTTAAGCTGTTCCAGCTTGGCCTCAAAATTTAGCTCGGCCACTTCCAGTTCCATTTTTGCTTCTTCTGCAACTCTTGAGGCTTCATGTTTTTTTTCATCATAATTTCTGCGAGATTTTTCAAGATCCAAAAAGAGTTTCTTTTCCTGAATAGTATGCTCTTTGACTGCTCTTCTATGTGATGAATTTTTTATCTTAAGTTCTGAGCTATATTCGGCCACATCGGCAACCTGTTTGGAAGCATCAAATTTTAAAATCTCGGCACCTTTTTCGACCATTGTTCCCTCGGGAGCAAGCCAGGTAATAGTCAAACCCCTGATTCTTGGGGTAGAAAGAGTCACCGAGTGCAGAGCATCAATTGTGCCATTGGAGTTTAACGAAATCGTAAATCGACCTTCACGTACATAAGACGTTGGGATATCGTATGAGGTGGAAAAAATTGCATCAACACCATAGTATCCGCCAAAAAGGACAATAATTATAATTGCGATTGAAATTAGCTTCTTCACCTTTATCCTTTCAAAGAGACCTGCTCCTGTGTCTCCTTTAGATATTTCTTTATTATTTATGACCACCTAAATTACTCTCTTGTTTCATTCTACGTACTTTCAATATAACAAGTTCCTATCAAATTCAAAGAAATCATATTTTCCAGCGGCGATGAGTCCAGAGCCATTGAGTGGGAAATTTTCTTATATTTATCTCTAAGAAGGCGTGATACATTTCTACTATTTTCCTTACTTTATCTTCTTGGGTCCCTTCGGCTGGAGGATAAATTGGCTCTCCCACAATCAGTTGATAGTCATCATAATTTTTCCGCATGACCAAAGCAGGTATTACCGGTGCTTTAGTGCGAACCGAAAGAATCCCCGGTCCTTTGGATGCCGATGCTTGCTGCCCAAAAAACTCAATAATCAAACTGCCGGTAGATTCATGCTGGTCAGCGGCAATAACTACCATGTGGTTCTCACTGAGTACTCTGAAGACCTGCCGGATATTTTTTCCTACTTCAATAATGCCCACGCCCATTGATTTTCTTTTTTTCTGAAGCTCATCGTCAAAGAGTTCATTATGCTGTGATAAGACAATCAGGTCAGTTTCATATCCGGCCGAGGCCACCCAGGCGCCCAAAACTTCCCAGTTTCCAAAATGGGCTGTGGCCACAAGAGCACCCTTTCCTTCTTCCCTGACCCGGTCAAATATTTGTTTGCCATCACCTTTTACAATTTTAAAAATATCTCTTGGCTTGGTAATACCAAATCTTGAAACCTCGGCAAATGTCCGGCCGATATTCTTGAAAACTTCTCTTGTAATTTCTGAGGCCTCTAAATTTGATAAGTCATCTCCGAATGCATTTTTTAGATTTGAGATTGAGACCTCTCTCCGGGAAGACATAACCATGTGCATAAAAGAGCCGGCCATGCCCCCCAATTTATCTGCAAACGAAGCTGAACAGAGACGGAACATTTTTTGAGCAGAAATTGCCAGCAGATATTCAAAAATATGGCTTAACTTCGCCATGATTCATCATCATCTAATTTTTCAGGTTGATCGGGGTCGCCATAGTCAAAATCTGTGGAGTGAAGCTTCTCTTCTTCTTCCCACTTTTTGTAGTATTCTTTTTTCTTTTTGTATCTTTTGAAAGTTGCAAAAAGAACAACCCCGGCCAAAAAGAGCCATAAAAAAAGTGTGTCCATAAATAAACTTGACAGATTAAATTGTTTCAGTATAAAAATATTGTAATCGTTATTGAACTGCTTATAATTTGAACCGGTGGAATGTAAAAATGCGTCTGCAACAGATTCACCTTTTGCGAGCTCATTTAAAAAAATATTCAGACTCGACTTGCCGTATTCATCAAGAAAATATTTCACGGCCATGTAAGACTCGGCGTAAGCTACGTGGGCTTTGCTGGCCGAAAAACGGTTAACTTCCTCAATATCCGGCAGTCTGATAATGTTTCCGAAAGCGGATGCCTTGCCCAGAGCAATATTATCTGACCAGCTCCATTCGGTGGAAACATACATGGCCAGCCCCTCGTTAAACCATCTCGGTACTCGGTTGTATCCGGTCCGTTCTTCCAACAGCAGGTGAGAATATTCATGAAAGAGAAGTGCACTCAAAGATTTATTAAGATTGTGAGTCAATGGTGACTTCACCGCAATTAGTTTCCTACTTGGAAAAGCAGCCGCGGCTCCCCAGTGAGGCAAAAGACCACGGGTGACTTTTTTGAAATCATCATCGCCGTTGAGCAGATATATTGACGGCTTATATGACGGATATATTTTTATGAGGTCAAACATTTTTTTTCTGGCTGAGTTTAGTATCGAATCAGCCGACTCAATCAGGTAAGTGTCATCAAAATAGTAAATAAAATGTTCTTTTTCTACCGAGTCAATTTTCAATATTGGCTTTTGAGCATAAATAATTTGACAGAAAAATAGCGTTGGTATCAGAATTTGGGCACAGAATTGTTTGAACATTGTAGAAAGATAAGCAATAAATTGGATATAGCAAGATTGCTGGGTTGAAGGTCTTCTATGAGACGTATTAACTTGCTTATTACTGCAGAATAACGAGTATTTCAGCGGAGAATACTAAAGTGATTACTTAAATAATATGACATTTGTGAGCATTTAGACGTATATTATTATAGAAAGATGAGGCCGAGAATATCATTCAATTGAATTAGACACACATTGTTTTAACTTGACCTCAGGCTTAAGTTATTGACATTTGAACGATTCAATGTATAATTGAATTGAGAATATATTTTGCCGATAAAAAGAATAACGTTATGAACCTAACTTATCGTGAAGATAAAGCGGCCGAAGTTGCTGCCCTATTCCTGAAAATGGCAGGTGGCAAAATGAGCAAAATCAAGCTCATTAAGCTACTATATATTGTAGAACGGGAATCATTAATAAAGCGGAGACGGCCTGTCATATTTGACCGTTACGTGTCAATGGATAGGGGGCCCGTAATGAGCAAAACCCTCAACATTATTAATGGTGACCAAAGAGAAACAAGCGGTCCATGGGATGAAGCCATATCTCCCCCCGATACAGGTCATATTGTAGGAATTAAGAATCCCCCCGGCACAGACAATCTTTCTGATGCAGAAGAAAAACTCATAGAAGAAGTTTTCAAACGCTATGATAAAACTAATCCATGGAAACTTTGTGACGAAACACATTTTTTCCCGGAATGGAAAGATCCCGATGGCTCATCAATTCCTATAACTTACAAAGACATTCTTTCAGGAGCGGGCAAGACACCCGACGAAATAGCATCAATATTAGACGAGCTGAATAACATTGCCCAGATGGATAAAGCTATGGAGCAATAAATGGCTCTTGAGCCGGGCCATACTTACATCAACTGTGGTCATTTGTGGGTTGTTATTGCAATACTTCCCGGCACGAATGAAATGGCACTAGTCGCCAATCTTACATCCAAACAGGACGGTTCAGATACGACACTCATTCTTAAGAACGGTGACCATCCGTTTCTTAAGCATGATACCGTAATGAACTATATTGATACAAGGGACTATGGGAAAGACGACTTAGCTAGCAGAATCGAGAAGAGATATTTTGAAAAAAGGGAGCCTTTTTCATCAAACATACTCAGGAAGATTCAGCAAGGGTTGCTTGACTCTCCGAACACTCCTAAGTTATATAAAAAATCTTGTACTCAGATATTTGGAAAAGACCGATAGCTCTCCTTTTTTAACTGACCCACTACCGAGAACTAGGAGACTTTACCCAGACCAGCCATTTCTTTTAATTTGGCGATCTCCCTTTCGGTCAGATTTCTCCACTGACCAGAGGCCAGTCCGGCCAGAGATAATCCGGCAAATTTTGTTCTGGTCAACTTCAGCACCGGGTGACCTACAATTTTGCAGAGCTGTTTGACCTCGCGCTTTCTGCCTTCGGTTAAAATTATTCTGATATTGGATTCATTATTTTCATGTTTCAGGACGGTTACTTTTCCCCGGCCAATATGTCCGTCTTCCAGTTCTATGCCTTCAGAGATTTTCTCGGCACTTGAATTTTTAAAATACCCTCTTACTCTGGCTTCATAAACTTTTTCAATTACAAAACTGGGATGAGCCAGCCGGAAGGCAAGTTCACCGTCATTGGTAAGCATCAAAAGTCCCCGGGTGTCAAAGTCAAGCCGACCAACCGGATAGACTCTTTGTTTTAACTCCTTAAGGTAATTCAAAACGGTGCGACGATTAAACGGATCATTGAGTGTGGTCATCACTTCCTGCGAAGGATATTTGTAGGCCACCGCTCCGCGCGGATCTTTGCCAACAACACCCAGAGCAGTTTGCAATTGCAGGTCGTCGAGTTTGATGACCATGCCGTCGGTCGCGGGGCGCGAACATGACGGCACGAGTGTTCGCGAACCTTCGAGTTCCACGACACAGAGTCGGCATGCCGACGGTGGGGTGAGGTTCTCGGCGTAACACAACGTCGGGGTGGTTACGCCGATGGCACTACAAGCCTCGAGCACGCTCGAGCCCGACGCAACCTCGACCACGGTTCCATCGATGGTCATCTGCAGCGGAGCCATCGAATCGTTATCACTCATTTGGTCCCCCGATCAGTCCCAGTGTTATCGCCGACTGCACAGCGTTGGCAGCAGTGTGGCCAAGTCCGCAGATCGACGAGTCGGCCATTGCATCGGCGATGTCGCCGATCAGCGCCATCGCCGGCTCTGGATCAGCTCCCTTGCCGAGTTGCACCATGATCTCGTGCTGGCGAACGGTGCCTATGCGGCAGGGCACACACTTGCCGCAAGACTCGTCTGCGAAGAACGCCGCTAGCCGGGTGCACACATCGACCATGTCCTCGTCGGGCCCGTAAACGACCACAGCACCGGAGCCGAGGGTGAAACCCTGGGCCTGCGCATCTTCGAGGGTCAGTAGAAAATCGGTTTGTGCCGGATTGACGAAACGACCTGCCGCGCCACCGAGCAACACTGTTGTCGGATCGATGCATACGCCCGCCTGCTCGAGCAGCTGAGCGAGGCTTTGGCCGAACGGAACCTCGTAGACACCCGGTGAATCGACCGCTCCCGAAACCGAAAACAGTTTCGTACCCGGCGAGTTGGAGGTCCCGCACGATCGAAAAACGTCGACACCGTCTACGAGCAGGTCGATCACGTTGAATAACGTCTCGGGATTGTTCACCGCTGTCGGTTCGCCGAATAGGCCGTGGGTAGTTGGAAATGGTGGCTTCTGGCGGGGCTCACCCCGCAGACCTTCGATCGAGTTGAGCAGGGCCGTCTCCTCTCCGCAGATGTAGGCCCCTGCGCCCCGGCGAACCTCGATGTCGAACCCGAACCCGCTCCCCAAGATGTCTGCGCCGAGTAGCCCGGCATCGCGCGCCTTGTCGACCGCATCGGTCACTCGCTGGGTGACCCGCGGATACTCGCCACGCACATAGACCCATCCCTTGGATGCTCCGGCAGCAAAACCCGCGATGCAAAGCGACTCGACGATCGCGAAAGGATCATGCTCGGCCAATACACGATCCTTGAAGGTGCCGGGTTCGCCCTCGTCGGCGTTCAGCGCCATCAGGCGCGGTCCCGGGTAGCCGCGCACGATGCGCCATTTCCGTCCCGTCGGGAATCCCGCCCCGCCCATGCCGCGAAGGCCCGACTCCTCGATGACCTGGATCACGTCGTCGGCGCTCCTGGTTCCGTCCAGGCATTCGGCCAAGATCGCGTAGCCGCCGTCCGCCCGATAGGCCGCGAAATCCGTGTAGGGGGGGATTTCGGGCTCCAGTTTCCCGGCCTCGAGGGCCGCCGCCACGGAATCCGCGTCCGCGCCCGTGACGTGGTAATGCCCGGCCT
>JACZYS010000104.1 GCA_022570975.1 Candidatus Zixiibacteriota bacterium
ACTCTGCCGCTCCGCAAATTGAACCCCCGGTATCCACCATATCATCTCTGATAAGGATATTTTTGTCCTTTACATCCCCAATCAGATTCATCACCTTTGATACGTTGACTTCCGGTCTTCTTTTATCAACAATTGCCAGTTCTGCTTTTAAGGCAGAGGCCGTGGCTCTGGCCAATTTTATTGAGCCAACATCCGGGGAGACAACAACAAGATTTTCAAGTTTCATTTTACGAATATGGACATTAAATATCCCCGAAGAATAAAGATGGTCATGAGGCAAATCAAAAAATCCCTGAATCTGGCTGGCATGTAAGTCCATTGTAATTACTCTGTCGGCTCCGGCGGTTGTTATCAAATTTGCCACCAACTTGGCCGTTATGGAAACTCTTGGCTTATCTTTTCTATCCTGACGGGCATAACCGTAGTACGGAATAACAGCCGTAATTCTCATGGCAGACGCTCTTCTGGATGCTTCTATTAACATCAGCAGTTCCATTATGTTTTCTGCCGGTGGATTTGTAGGCTGAATAATAAAGAGATCGGCACCTCTTATATTTTCATTTATTTGTACAAATACTTCGCCATCAGAAAATTTTGTAACCCGGCAATCGGTTAATTTTACATTTAAGTAATTGCAGATTTTATCAGCCAAGTTCCGGTTAGAATTTCCGCTGACTATTCTTATGTCATCTCTAACAATCATTTTTGTTTCATCGGACTCAAGTTGTCAATCCATCTATCTTAAAAAAAGCCTAATAAGCTGGGGCGCCAGGATTCGAACCTGGGAATGCCAGCTCCAAAGGCTGGTGTCTTACCACTTGACGACGCCCCAAATCTCAGCTATCGTTCGTCGTCTTTTTCTTCGGCTAGCTTACTTTCATAAGCCTCCAAAATTGCTTTTTCCAGTATTTGCCTAGTCTCACTGTTGACAGGATGGGCGATATCCTGATGAGTTCCGTTGGGACGCTTCCTGCTGGGCATAGCAACAAAATAGCCGTCGGTTCCCTGAATTATTTTGATGCCGCGAACAACAAAGGCGTTATCAAAAGTGACATTAGCAAAACCTCTCAGACGATCTTCCTCACGCAAGGTTATACGTATTTCCGTTATGTCCACGGTTTCCTCCCTATTGTCAAATGTTCCGTCAAGGGAGAGTGATCGGCTTAACCGCGCAAAATTGCCGATCTACCCCTTCCGGTTCCGTCCAATTTCTAACATCCGGATAAGATTCAAAAATTCCAAAAAAGGCAGAACCTGACCCACTCATCCGGACTATCAGAGCCCCCTGCTTTAATAAAAAAGCTCTAATTTTATCTAACTCCGGAAAATGATTCAAGGCAAATTCCTCAAAGTCATTACCGGTTTTTTTCAACTGTCCAATCATCTCTGTAACTATTGAACAACTTGCAAAGCTAAAGGGATTCTTGGAGTAAGTCAAGCCTCTTTTAAGTGATGCATACATCTCAATGGTAGAAAATCCCTCTTTAGGTTTAACCAGCACAACCCAATAATCCAAAGGTAACTGTATGTCCTGAACAACATTGCCCGTAGCTGTCACCAGCGCCTGGCCGGAAGAAAAGAAAAAGGGAATATCCGACCCAATTTCGGCTGAGATCTCCGCCATCTCTTGATTACCAAGCCCCAAGCCGAATAATTGATTAATGACATCGATTGTCGCGGCGGCATCTGATGATCCACCGCCCAATCCGGCCGAAACCGGAATATTCTTTTTTAAGCTAACTTTTAGTCCGGAATTAAGCTGAAATTTTCTTTTCATCAATTCAAAGGCTTTGAAGATCAAATTTGACTCATCAGCGGGCAGAATCTTGTTTTCTATTGCCAATTGGAAATCTGTACCGTCAATCTTTTCAAAAGAAATCTCATCATATAGAGAAATAGCCTGGAAAATTGAATTTATGTTGTGAAAACCATCTTCTCGTTTGTTCAGAACTTCAAGCATAAGATTTATCTTTGCCGGAGTTTCTACAATGGCTGAGTTTTTAGTGATATTTTTCACAAACATAATCTGCTGTCAATTCTGTTTTACTGACTTTTATGTCACTTTATATCCTTGAAAGCTATTATAAGATAACAGATTTCACAATCCAAGAGAATATTTTAGAATTACTTTCAAATCGGTCAATCTTACTTGAATTTGAGCCGAATAGTATATATATAGAGTATATAAGATTTTTTTGACATTGGCTTTTCTCTGAAAAGAGGTGGAATATGGATTTTTTCAACACCAAGTCGACTTTAAAAACTACCAATAATGAGTATGAAATTTACCGGTTGGATAAGTTACCAAATTCATTAGATAATATTCCTTACTCAATAAAAATCCTGCTTGAAAATGTTTTGAGAAACTGCGATGGCAAAACCGTCAAAGAAGAAGATGTCAAAAACCTGCTTAATTATAACCCAAAAAATGTGACCAGAAAAGAACTTCCTTACAAGCCGGCGAGAGTGCTTCTGCAGGATTTTACCGGCGTTCCGGCAGTTGTAGATTTGGCCGCCATGCGGACCGCTATAAAAAAAATGGGCGGCGACGCTTCAAAAATAAATCCGATGGTTCCGGTTGATTTGGTTATTGACCACTCGGTGCAGGTCGATGCTTTTGCCAGTGAAAATGCAATAAATATCAACATGGACAAAGAGTTTGAACGGAATATGGAGCGCTACCAGTTTCTTCACTGGGGGAAAAAAGCTTTTGATAATTTTCGCGTCGTCCCCCCGGCCACCGGAATATGTCATCAGGTAAATCTGGAATTTCTGGCTAAGTGCGTGTTAGTCAAAGATGGTGTCGCCATGCCTGATACTCTGGTCGGCACTGACAGTCATACGGTGATGATAAACGGGCTGGGCGTTCTGGGGTGGGGTGTCGGCGGTATTGAGGCCGAAGCCGCAATGCTGGGTCAGCCGATTTATATGCTTACCCCACAGGTTGTAGGTTTTAAGATGACCGGTGAATTGCGCGAAGGCGTAACCGGAACTGATTTGGTTTTGACAATTACGCAGATGCTCCGTGCCAAAGGGGTGGTTGGGAAATTTGTTGAGTTTTATGGTGATGCATTGGACAGGCTGACCCTTCCGGCCAAAGCAATGATTGGCAACATGGCTCCTGAATATGGAGCAACCATGGGCTTTTTCCCGGTTGATAATGAAACTCTGGAATATTTGAAAATGACGGGAAGGTCTGACGAAGAGGTTGAACTGGTAGAAAAATATACAAAAGAGCAGATGCTTTTCAGAGAAGCAGGTTCTACCGCTCCTCAGTTTGCCGACTCTCTTGAGCTTGATATTTCAACCGTGGAGTCATCACTGTCCGGACCAAAACGACCTCAGGATAGAGTATCTCTGTCAAACATGAAAAGTGCATTTAAGAAATCACTTACAGCTCCCATAAAAGAGCAGGGCTTTGAGCTTCCCAAAGACAGACTGGATGCCAAGGCGACAATCAACAACGGCTATCAGGCAGAACTGACCCATGGTTCGGTTTTGATTGCGGCCATAACCTCGTGCACCAATACTTCTGATCCCAATGTACTTATTACCGCCGGTCTGTTAGCCAAAAATGCGGTGGAAAAAGGTCTGAGCACAAAACCTTATGTAAAAACCTCACTTGCCCCCGGCTCAAAAGTTGTTATCGAATATTTGAACAAAGCAAATCTGATTGAGCCGCTGCAGAAACTCGGCTTTCACAATGTAGGTTTTGGATGTACCACCTGTATTGGCAACTCCGGTCCTCTGTCTGATGCTATCGTAAAAGCTATCGAAGAAAGCGATCTGGTGACTTCGGCGGTATTATCCGGCAACAGAAATTTTGAGGGCAGAGTTTCTCAGCATACACGCGCTAATTATCTGGCCTCCCCTCCGCTGGTTGTCGCTTACGCGCTTGCCGGAACTACCGACATAGATATGCTGAATGAACCTCTCGGTCAAGCCACAGACGGCAACGATGTTTTCTTAAAAGATATCTGGCCAACAGAAAAAGAGGTGCAGGATATCATAAATGAAGCAGTAACACCGGAGATGTTCCGTGAGCAATACGGCTCTGTCTTTGACGGCAACGAAACCTGGAACAAAATTGCTTCGCCTGATTCTGATTTATATCAATGGGATGAAGATTCAAATTATATTCATTACCCGCCGTTTTTTGATGATATGCCGGGTGAAGCTCCGGATATTATGCCGATAAAAGATGCCCGGGTTCTGGTGATGTTAGGTGACTCCATCACCACCGACCATATCTCTCCCGCCGGAGCAATCAAGGCCGACTCACCGGCCGGAAAATATTTGCTGGAACAGGGAGTTAAGTTTATGGACTTTAATTCTTATGGCTCGCGCCGTGGTAATGACCGGGTTATGACTCGGGGGACTTTTGCAAATATCCGACTACACAATCTGCTTGCACCCGGAACCGAGGGTGGCGAGACAATTTATTTGCCTGACAACGAACAGATGTCAATCTATGAAGCTTCGTTGAAATATCTGTCGGCAGGCACTTCGCTGATTGTTTTGGGTGGAAAAGATTACGGCATGGGGTCTTCCCGTGACTGGGCGGCCAAAGGAACGCTCTTGTTGGGAATCAAGGCCGTATTAGTGGAATCTTTTGAACGAATTCACCGCTCCAACTTGGTGGGAATGGGTGTGTTGCCCATTCAGTTCATGAATGGCGACAATCGTGAGTCGCTTGGACTGACCGGGCATGAAGTTTTTTCTATTGAGGGATTAGACAACAACCTCACCGCCGGGCAAACGGTGACGGTTAAAGCTGTTGGTGAAAATGGCGAGAAAAGTTTTGAAACTTTGGTGCGTATAGACACACCGGTTGAGATAGAATACTTCCGCCACGGCGGAATATTGCAGATGGTCATCAGGCAGATGCTGGGATAGCAAGGGACAAGGAGTGCCAAACGATTTCAACTTGGATTTCTTGGAATACGATTTCAAGGGTAAGAAACTTTTTATCGTTGAAGATCACCCAACCGCACTACTTTGTTGGATCAAAGCTTTCAAAGATGAAGTTCTAAAAAAAAATTCAAATTTGATTCATGTAGATAAACACTCCGATTTCACTTTTCAAGATGAAAATATTGAGAAATCAATAAACCTACTTTCAATGAATTATAATGACATTGAAAGTTTCATAAATGAAGATTTAGATGAAGATCACTCAGAATTTATAGTAAATGCAATGTATTCTGAACTGATCAAAGATGGAATAACTTTCAACTATGAAAATGGTGGAGACTATGGTAAAGTTGTAGAAAGTAAGTATCATACAACTTTAAAGAATTGCTTTATCGATGAAAATGAACTTGAACATAATTTCTATTTCTACCCGACACCCGATATTAGCAATCTTTTTGGAACTAGGAGCGTATTTGGTGACGACCATTTGGTACATAAAGATACTGAAAGCATGTTCTACGAAAGTGAAGATATGATCTTAGATATTGACTTAGACTTTTTCACTTACGAATATCACAATTACGTATTTCCAAAACACATAGATGACATCAAATTTCAATTGGTTTCCGAATCTTTCAAGAGTATGATTTCAAGAAGCACCATTGTAACGGTTGCATTAGAGCCTGATTTTTGCGGAAACAACAGAAAGTACTCACTACAGATTTTTGATCAGTTTAATGAACTGATTTTTAAGCCTAATGGATTAGATATTATAAATGATGTTAGTAAGAAGTTTTTCTAAGAGAGGTTTAGACTTTCAGCCAAAATCGCTGCACCTTGTAGGAGATTATTAGCAATCACATTTGCAGCAACACTTTCTAAGATTCTCCTAATAGCAGAGATGTTTGCTTGTAAGGCAACTTTCTTCGGGTTCGAAGACTTCAACTCCGTTGCAAGTACCTGAAGAATATCTCTAAGAATACTCTCATTTTCTTCGCTCAGTCCCAAATTTCTCTGATCTTTTTCGACTAACTTGTACCATTTCTGAATATTGTTCAATGCCGTTTGACTGATAGATTGAATTTGAGTTGACCTTTTTGTAGATTGCTGAAGCTGAAAGTTTGATATGTCACCCAAAAAGTAATTGGTGCTGCTATGAATGTTCTGAGCTTTCTCCAGTTCGTCATTGCTAAATGATAATCCATAACCCATGATTTTGTCTTTCTCAAGAATTGAAGACCAATCCAAGATCGCATTCTTGACAGCGTCTATTATCCCAGCTAATGAGGCTTCATTTATGTGAATTCTAGGTTTTGAATTTATCTTCATACTGTTGAGTAGATATTGTTCCATTTCGTGTGATAAGTCAAATGATGCAAAACTGCCGTCTTTTGATTTACTAAAATTATACTGTAACTTTCCAATGGGCTCTATTATCCTTAAATTCTTAAATTTCTCGGCATCTTTCTTGTTGGTAAATGTGATTGTAATCCATCTTCCTTGGTAATCATGCCAATATTTTACTTCACCATCTACAAATCTATATTGAGGAAGCTCTTCATCCGTCGAATATCCGTCAAGCTCTTTCTTGAGCCAATTTTCAATTTGTTTTGCATCTAACTTTCTCGAAGTTAGAAGTGCTTTGCGCACTAAATCGCTAACCCCAATTTTATCGCTTAGTATATCTTTTTGTAACTCTAAAACCAAGCTGCTGTCTTTATCCAAATTATTCATTATAGTCCTTAATCAAATTTTCCCCAATTTAGAATGTCAAAGCGAAAAACCCCGGCTGCTTCCGTTGCGGCCGGGGTTATTCATCTATATAAAAACAGGTCTTACTTGCTTAACAGGTCTTACCTGCTTAACAGGTTTTACCTGTCTAATGGGTTTCACCTGTTTATTTTCTACCTAAGTTTTAGCTTAGGACAAAACTAAACTGTGAAACTCATAATAAATGGCTATGCCAGTTAGTACATTCCACCCATTCCGCCCATGCCCGGAGGCATTCCGCCGCCCATGTCGCCGCCGGCCGGTTTGTCTTCTTTCTTGTCAGCAATGACTACTTCTGTAGTCAAGAGCAAGGATGCAATTGAAGCGGCGTTTAATAGCGCGGTGCGGGTGACTTTTGTCGGGTCAATCACGCCGGCTTTGAGCAGGTCTTCATATACATCGGTGCGGGCGTTGTATCCATAGCTGCCTTCGTTTTCATTAACTTTGTTGACAACAATAGATGCCTCCATTCCGGCGTTGAATGAAATCTGACGGATAGGAGCTTCTAAGGATTTGCGGATGATGTTCACCCCAACCATTTCGTCGTCGTCAACTTCAAGCTTATCCAACACTTTAATGGTACGGAGATAAGCAACGCCGCCGCCGGGGACAATTCCTTCTTCAACGGCTGCGCGAGTTGCATGAAGAGCATCTTCCACACGGGCTTTCTTCTCTTTCATTTCAACTTCGGTTGCGGCACCAACATTAATAACGGCCACGCCACCGGAGAGTTTTGCCAGACGTTCCTGAAGTTTTTCTTTGTCATAGTCAGAGGTTGTGTCATCAATCTGTTTTTTAATTTGAGCAATTCTGCCCTGTACGGCTTGTTTGCCGCCGCCACCTTCAACAATTGTGGTGTTGTCTTTGTCAATGGTGATTTTCTTGGCAGAACCAAGGTCTTCCATGACTGCGTTTTCAAGTTTGAAACCAACATCTTCAGAGATAACTTTACCGCCGGTTAAAACGGCAATATCATCAAGCATTGCTTTTCTGCGGTCGCCAAAACCCGGGGCTTTAACAGCGGCAACTTTAATAGTTCCGCGGAGTTTGTTGACAACCAGTGTAGCCAGTGCTTCACCTTCAATATCTTCTGAGATTATCATAAGAGGCTTGCCGCTCTGGGCAGTTTTTTCAAGAATCGGGAGAAGGTCTTTCATGTTAGAGATCTTCTTGTCATGGATCAAAATCAGCGGGTCTTCAAGGACTGCTTCCATTCCGTCCGGGTCGGTTACAAAATATGGGGAGACATAACCGCGGTCAAACTGCATGCCTTCTACAACTTCTAAAGTTGTTTCTGCGGTTTTGGCTTCTTCCACAGTGATAACGCCGTCTTTGCCAACTTTTTCCATAGCCTCGGCAATTAAGTCGCCGATGACTTTGTCATTGTTCGCAGAGATTGCACCCACCTGTGAGATTTCTTCTTTACCGGATACCGGTTTGGACATTCTTGTGATTTCAGCGGAAACAGCCAGAACAGCGGCGTCTATTCCACGTTTGATAGCCATTGGGTTATGACCGGCGGTTACGTTTTTTAGACCTTCGTGATAAATTGCCTGAGCAATCAAAGTAGCGGTGGTAGTACCATCGCCAGCATCTTCGGAGGTTTTGGAAGCAACTTCTTTGACCATCTGGGCGCCAATATTTTCAAAATTATCTTCCAGTTCAATTTCTTTGGCCACGGTGACACCATCTTTGGTGATGGTTGGTGAACCAAATTTCTTGTCAAGCACCACGTTGCGTCCTTTGGGACCAAGGGTTACTCTGACGGCATTGGCCAGTTTGTCCACACCTTCTTTAAGTTTGGCGCGGGCTTCGGCATCAAATGTTATGATCTTTGCCATTTATATTATTCCTTTCTTATGCAAATTTGGTTTATGAGTTTTGGATGACGGCAAAAATGTCTGATTCTCTCATGATCAGATATTCTGTGCCTTCAATTGAAACTTCGGTGCCGGAGTATTTTCCGTAAAGGATGCGGTCACCTTTTCTGACTTCCATTTCAACTTTTTTTCCATCT